>DATABU010000475.1:0-10513 GCA_036259415.1 Longimicrobiaceae bacterium | reverse complement strand
GCACCGTGCCGGTCCGGTCGCCGTGCTCCCCCAGGAGTTCCGCCCGGAGCCGCATGCCCCGCTGGCCGCCGTCCTCGGCATCGACGGGCGGCTGGCGGCGCTCCGGCGCATGGACGCGGGGGAGGCCACCGCCGCCGACCTGGAGGTGGTGGGCGACGACTGGGACCTGCCCGAGCGGGCCGCCGCGGTGCTGGCGCGCTTCGGGCTGGGGCACCTCCCGCTGGACCGGCCGGTGGGCGCCGTCAGCGGCGGCGAGGGCACCCGCGTGGCCCTGGCCGGACTGGCGCTGGGGCGGCCGGACTTCCTCCTCCTGGACGAGCCCACCAACCACCTGGACGCCGCCAGCCGCGAGGCGCTGTACGCCTTCGTGGAGGGGTGGACGGGCGGTCTCCTCTGCGTGAGCCACGACCGCGCGCTGCTCCGGCGCATGGACCGCATCGTGGAGCTGTCGGCGCTGGGGGTGCGGGTGTACGGCGGGAACTACGACGCCTACCGCGCCCGGCGCGACGCGGACGACGCGGCGGCGGAGCGCGAGCTGGACAGCGCCCGCGCCGCCCTCCGCGCGGCCGAGCGGGAGGCCCGCGAGGTGCGCGAGCGGCAGGCCCGCCGCGACGCGCAGGGCCGGCGGGACCGCGCCACCGCCAACATGCCCAAGATCCTGCTCAACGGCCGCAGGGCGCAGGCGCAGGCGACCGGCGCCCGGGTCCGCGCCGTCACCGAGCGCGAGGTGGAGGAGCGGCGCGCCCGCGCGGACGCCGCCCGGCGGCGCGTGGAGGAGCGGGAGCGCCCCCGCTTCGACCTCCCCTCCACCGGCCTCCCCGCGGGGCGCACGGTGCTGGAGATGGAGGACGTGACGGTGCGCTTCCCCGGGACCGCGCGGCCCGTGCTGGACGGCGTGTCGCTGCGGATCGCGGGGCCGGAGCGCGTCGCCCTGGTCGGCCCGAACGGGAGCGGGAAGACGACGCTGCTGCGCGTCGCCATGGGCCGGCTCGCGCCGGACGGCGGCACGGTGCGGCGCCTGCCGGACGGGGAGACGGCGTGCCTGGACCAGGACGGCGCGGCGCTGGAGCCGGCGCGCTCGGTGCTGGAGAGCTTCCGGGCGTTCCACCCGCGCATGGACTCGACGGCGGCGCGGTACGCCCTGGCGCGCTTCCTCTTCTCGGACGAGGCGGCGCTCCAGGCGGTGGGGACGCTGAGCGGCGGCCAGCGGCTGCGCGCGTCGCTGGCGTGCGTGCTGGGAGGCGAGCGGCCCCCGTCGCTGCTGGTGCTGGACGAGCCCACCAACCACCTGGACCTGGACGCGCTGGAGGCGCTGGAGAGCGCGCTCCTCGCCTACGACGGCGCCCTGCTGGTGGTCAGCCACGACGCGGCGTTCCTGGAGGCCGTCGGCGTGGAGCGGCGGGTGGTGCTGGGGTAGCGGGCTACCGGGCCGGCGGCTTCCGGTGCGGATCGCGGAGCCGCCGGCGCTTCTTCTTCGGCGGGTCGGGTGACTGCTGCTGCGCCATGGCGCGCAGGCGCCGGTGCTGGCGCAGCAGCATGGCGTGGAAGATGTACACGCCCAGCACGGCGAGCGCGGCCCAGATCGGGAAGCGCCCGGTGGAGACCCAGAGCACGGCGGTGTAGACGACCTGCACGCCCAGGATCACCCCGCCGTAGACGAGGAGCCGCTTCTGGCGCCGGAGCGCCTCTTCGATGGTCAGGGGTTGCTTCGCCATGGGCGGAAAGATGGCCCCTGCCCCCGGAGTGCGGCAAGGCGGCGGAGGGTGTGGCCCTCCCCGCCCGAACGCTGGCGTGTGGCAGCTCGCCACGTAGATTCGGGGAGATGGGCCCGGAGCGCTCCGCCCGCGGCACGAACGTCGTCCTGCTCGATGCCGGCGCGGTGGAGGTCTTTTCCGAGTCCGTCGGCAGGCCCTCCCTCCCCATGCTGCTCGGCTGCCGTGCAGATTCGTCCCGCCCTGCCCGCGGATGCGCCCGACCTCGCTCGGGTTCATGTCGCCTCCTGGCGTGCAGCCTATCGGGGCATCATGCCCGATGCCGTGCTCGATGGTCTCTCCGTGGGAGCATTCGAGGCGCGCTGGAGGGGGATCCTTCGACAGGCCACGCGCTCCACCCGGGTCGGGGTGGTGGACGGAGAGCTGGTCGGCTTCGCCTCCGTAGGCACCAGCCGGGACGCCGACGCGGTGCCGCCTCGGACGGGGGAGCTGTACGCCCTTTACCTGGATCCGCGGTTCTGGGGGCGAGGAATGGGGTGCGCGCTCTGGAACGCGGCGCTCCAGGTGCTCCTGGCAGACGAGTTCACCGAGGTCACGCTCTGGGTTCTGGAGGCCAACGCCCGCGGACGAGATTTCTACGAGCGGGTCGGCTTCCAACTCGACGAGGGAGCCGTGAAGGTACTGGAGCGCGAGGGCGCGGAGCTGCCGGAGGTACGCTACCGAATGCCGCTCGCCCCTGGGGGCACGTGAGACGGCCGCACTCGCAGCCGAGCGGCTCGTCGCGGCCGTCGAACGCCTCCGCGATCCCCGACCACCGGGCGCATGGTTCCGGCGATGGGCCAGAACACGCTACGGGAGGTGATCGAGCCGCCCCACCGGATCGTCCACCGTGTCCGGGCCGATCTGTTCGAGATCGTCGCCGTGGATCACTCCGCCCGCCGGGTTCCAGCCGACGAGCTGCAGCAGGGTACGACGAAGGGCCCCCGCAGCGCATGCCCGCGGGGCCCTTGCTCCGCAGCCGTACTACCCGGCCGTCGCTGAGTCACCACGCCGCCCCCGGCCGCCGGCTCCGCGCCCGGGAGCCTACGAGGCCGGGGTGAGCAGCAATGTCCTGGCCTGCCCCGTAGCGCGGTGCCGACCCAGCGCGACCACCTGCCCGAGGTCGTTGATCCCGAACGCCCCCTCGATCGTCCAGTCCGCCAGCTGCTCCCCCAGGTCCACCACGCGGGTGCCTCGCACGACGACCGTGCGCTCGGCGTCGTGCCCCAGGATGTCGCCGTGGTCGTTGATCGCCACCGGCGTGCCCGGGAGAGCGCCCAGGTCCGTGGCGCTGGAGCCGTCCCACAGGTACCAGCCCTGCGCGGCAGGCGAGCCGGAGCTCATCACGCCGTAGGTGCCCACCGCCCTGCCCTGGTCGTTGATGGCGCTGATCTGCCACCAGTCCACCCCGGCCCGCGGCTGCGGGACGGCGGTCGTATCTCCGTTTCGCCAGACCAGCGCCCGCATGGGAAGGAAGGTGTGGCGATGCTCGCCCCGGTTGATGGCGACCTCGCCCCGGGCGTTCAGGGCGGGCGGCGAGTGGCCGGGCAGCACGGTGAGCCCCTGCGGGGTCCAGAGCGCGCTCCGGGTGGAGTAGGCTCCGGGCCCGAGCTGGAAGGAGGCGGTCACCACCACCCGGTCCCCGCGGGCGATCCCGGCCCGGTGTGTGACCAGCGAGCCGGGCGCGCCCGAGAGGGTGGAGAAGAGGGAGCCGGAAGCCAGCTCTCTCCGCCCGTCCCGCCAGAGGACCAGGCGCAGCTGGGACGGAGCCTGGTACTCGGTGAGCACCACGGTGCCGCTGTCGTTGACCGCCCACGCCCTGCCGGCCCCCAGCTCCGTCACCCGTCCCCTGCGCCACAGCACGCTCTGCTCGGAGCCGTCCAGGGTCCACCCGACGACCTCTCCGCGGTCGTTGATCCCGAACGGGACCCAGGACGACGGACCCCCCTCAAGCACGCGGACCCTGTAGCGCTCTCCCGTCACCACGCGCACCGGCACCTGCACCTGCCTGAGCCCGGCCGTGACGGTGACCGTCGCCTCTCCCGGTGACGCGCCCCGCACCTCTCCGGACGGGTCCACGGCGGCCGTCCCCGCTGCCGAAGACGCAAAGGACAGCGAGTGGGCAACCGGGTTGCCTGCCGCATCGCGCATCTCCACGTACACCCGGCCCGGGCGGCCCTGGACCAGGAAGAGCGAGTCGGGGAAGACCTCCAGCGCGGCCACCGGGTCCTCCACCGTGAGCTGGACCGAGTCCGCCACGCTCCCGAGGGCGGCCCTGACGTACACCTTGCCCGGGGCGCGGCCGGTGACCTCTCCCTCCGCGCCGACCTCCGCGACGGCCGGGTCGCTGCTGGACCAGGCGATCCGGCCGCCCCGGACCGGATCGCCCGTAGCGTCCTTGGGGGCGGCGGAGAGCCGGAGCGACTGGCCCACGTCCAGGTGCTCGGAGGGGGCGGAGACCTCCAGGGCCACGGCCTGGGGGCCGTTCGGATCGCTGCAGCCCCCCGCCGCCAGCGCGAGCGGGAGGAGGGCCAGGGCGGTCGGAGCGGAGGCACGGAGCCGGCGCATCGTCATGGGCATGGAATCCTCGCGATGTGGTGCACGGCCTCAGGCCCGGGCGATGTTGAAGAAGGACTTGCGCACTCGCTCCCCGGCGACCTCCCAGCGGACGACCTGCCCCTGCCGGATCAGGTAGCTGTCGCCCGGCCCGTAGGTGTGCGACTTCCCGGTCTCGTCCGTGATGGTGACCCGGCCCTCCAGGATCGTGGCGTGCTCGGTGAACGGAAAGTGGATCTCGACCGTTCCGGTGGTGGCCTCGAACACGCCCGCGGTCATCCCGCCGTCCTGGAAGTCCACCCGCGCGGAGATCCGCGGGCTGCCGCTCAGGACCCGGCCTCCGAGGTCCTTCGGGTCTCCGAGGTCGGCCATGTCCGTGTCCACGATCGGGCGGGAGAGGGGATAGACTCGCATCGGTGCCTCCGGTCGAGGGTGGAAGTGAAGCGACGGCCGGAGACATGGATAGCCCGGCGCGCGGGCCGCGGCGCGCTTCGCGGGAGAGGGCTCAGCAGCGGAGGGTGAGGCGCAGCAGGCAGGGGTGAGGCGCCGCGCCCGCCCCGCCGAAGCGAAGGGCCCCGCGGCTCGCGCCGCGGGGCCCTTCGTTCTCCCTCGCCCTACCGGGCCGTCACTGCGTCGCGCCGCCACCCCCGGCCGCCGGCGCCGCGCCGGGCGTCCCGGCCGACCGCGTCTCCGCCGGCGGCGCGACCTGATCGCGCCCCTTGTGGAGGAACGGGATCCCCTCGCGCATCCACGCCGGGGCGGGCGCGCCCTTGAGGTGGTGGTCGAAGAACTCCATCGTCCGGCGCGCTATGTCCAGCTGGTTGGCGCGCTTGGTCGGGTTGTGGGCGTCCCCGTTGTAGTTCAGCAGGTACGCCTCCTTCCCCAGCCGCCGCATCCCCACGAACATCTCGATCCCCTGGTACCAGGGCACCGCGCCGTCCGCGTCGTTGTGCATGATGAGCAGCGGCGTGCTCACCCGGTCCAGCGCGAAGAGCGGCGAGTTCTCGATGTAGCGCCAGGGCTCGTCCCAGAGCGACCCGCCGATGCGGCTCTGCCCCCGCTCGTACTGGAACGCCCGCGCCAGCCCCGACTCCCAGCGGATCCCGCCGTACGCGCTGGTCATGTTGGCGACCGGCGCGCCCGCCATGGCCGCCCGGAACATGGGGGTGCGGGTGATCATGTAGGCCACCTGGTACCCGCCCCACGACTGTCCCTGGATGGCCACTGCGGCCGGGTCCACGAAGCCGCGCTCGATCAGCGACTGCACCCCGGGGACGATGGACTTGATGGCGCTCTCGCCCGGGTAGCCCGCGGTGTAGCGGATGTCCGGCATGAACACCAGGTACCCGTTGGACGCGTACAGCATGGGCTGGGTGGTGTTGCGCGGCACCCCCATCTGGTACTGGTGCAGGTTCCCCGACAGGCTCTCGTAGAAGTACACCACCATCGGGTACTTCCTGGAGGGGTCGAAGTCCTCCGGCTTGTAGAGGATCCCCTTCAGCTCCACCCCGTCGCTGCTCCGCCAGCGCACCAGCTCCGCCGTCCCCCAACGGTACTCCGCCTGCTGCGGGTTGGAGTCGGAGATGCGCACGGGGCTCGCGAAGTCCGGGCCGCTCACCCACAGGTCCGGCGCCTCGGCCACCGTGGAGCGCGTGAACACGAACACCTCCGCGTCCTCCGCGCGCCGGGGCGTCCCCAGCGCCCGGTTCTCCATGACCAGCTGCCGCGGGAGCGCCGCCACGCCCAGCCGGTCGCTCCAGTAGCCGCTGGCGCGGGTCTCCTGGTCCACCACGCGGAAGAGGAGCGCGTCCGAGGGGTCGATGGCCTCCTCGTCCGGCTCCAGGTCCACCAGGCGGAAGGTCATCCCGCCGCGGCGGCCCACCGAGTCGGTCACCACCCGCGCGGCGCGGCGGCCGGCCGGGTCCAGCTCCCACACGTCGAAGCGGTCGTAGACGAGCACCGAGCGGTCGCCCTCCGTCCAGCCGGCCACCCCGTACGGGGCCGGCAGGTCGGGCGTGTCCCAGTCCTCCTGGTCGAAGCGCACCCCCGCCAGGGTGGCGGTGAGGTCGCGCGTGCGGCCGCTCGCCACCTCGTACGCCTTCCAGCTCCGGTCGCGGTCCCAGTAGAGCACGTAGCGGCCGTCCGGCGAGAGCTGCGGCGCCGCGTCCAGCCGCTGCGCCACCGGGCGGCGCGTCCCGCGGGCCACGTCCACCACGTAGGCGTCGGTCCCGCCCTCGCCCCACATGGCCTCCACCGCGTAGGGGAGGCTGGTGGCGGCCAGCGCGACCCGCCCGTCCTCGCTGAACACGACGCGGCTCAGCGTGTCGTTCCCCACCACCCGGTGCCGGCCGGTGCGCGGGTCGTACACGGCCGCGTACGAGCGGTCGCGGTCGCGCCCGGCCTCCGCCCGCTGCTGCGGCTGCAGCCGGGGGTCGCGCCAGTGCCACAGGTCGAACACCGCCTTGTCGGCCAGCGAGTCGGCGGGCACGGAGTCCAGCGGCGCCGGCATGGCGCCCCAGAGGAGCGCCGCGCCGGTGCGGGTGAAGCGCAGCGTCCCCTTCTCCGCGACGCGCAGCCCGCCGCCCGCGTCCGGGCCCACCGCCCGGCGCGCCCGCGGCGATTCCCCGCGCAGCGGGGCGTGGTACAGGGCGTAGCGCGCCCCGTCCCTGCCGTACTCGTCGCGGTCGGAGACGAACGCCGCCTGCGTCCCCGCCCGGTCGAAGACCAGCCCCTTGTAGCTCCCGGCGCCGGCGAGCAGCGCGTGCGTGCGTCCGTCGGCCAGCGAGCGCACGAAGGCGCCGTCCCCCGCGCCGTCCCTGGAGGAGACGGTGTAGCCCAGCCAGCGGCCCGCCTCGTCGAAGGCGTACGCCGTCACTTCGGCGACGCGCTGCTCGGCGCCGGTCTGCAGGTCGCGCAGCACCAGCGTGGAGCCGGTCTCCTTCTTCTTCCTGCCGCTCCCGCTGGAGTCCGCCGCGACGGGGCGGGGGGTGCCGCCCGGCGCCGCCGCGGCCATGGGCGCCTGCGCGGCGCTGTCGGCGGGCTCGGCCCCGGCGCTGTCCTTCCCCTCCAGCAGGTAGGCCACCCAGCGGCCCGAGCCGCGGGGGACCCGGAACGACTCGATCCCGGGGACGGTGGCCACCTCGCCGCCGGGGAGCGACATGATCCCCAGCGCCGTCTTCGGCATCTCCGCGGGCTTCCTCTTCGCCCGGCGGGCCGCCTCGTACGCCTCGCGGGAGGGCTCGATGGTGAAGAGCGCGAAGCGCCCGTCGGCGGTGATCTCCGCGTCGGGGGCGTCGAAGCCCGGTCCCGAGCGCCCCGCCTGGGTCTGCGGCCGGCCGATGTAGCCGCGCGTGTGGCGCAGCTCCGGGCCGGAGGGGAGCCGGCGGACCACCACCTCGCCCTCGCCCACCTGCGGGACCAGGGTGTAGACGGCCCACGCGCCGTCGCGCGAGAGCGCCGCGCCGTCCACGGCGCGCCAGCGGTCGAAGGACTCGGGGACGAGGGGCTTCTTCGGCTGCTGCGCGCCGAGCGGCACGGCGCAGAGCAGCCCGAGCAGGAGGAGCCGGGGCTTGGGCATGACGGGGGGTGCGGTTGTCGTGGTGTTCCGGGGAAACGTATGGAATACGTAGCACGCACGGCGTCTCCCGGCAACCCGCCGCGCCGCCTCCCGGGCCTGCGACGTGCATCGCGTCGGCCGCGGCGTCCCGTCCCCCTTCACCCGCACCGGAGGCCGCATGCAGCTGCTCGTCATCCGCCACGCCATCGCCGAGGAGCGCGAGGACTTCGCCCGCACGGGCCAGGACGACGACCTCCGCCCGCTCACCCCCGAGGGGCGCCGCCGGATGCGCCGCGCCGCCCGCGGCCTGCGCAGGGTGGTCCCCCGGATCGCCCTGCTGGCCGCCAGCCCGCTGGTGCGCGCCGACCAGACCGCCGAGGTGGTCGCCGGGGTCTACCGCCTGCCGGAGTGGGACACCTGGCCGGAGCTGGCGCCGGGGGCCGCCCCCGGCATGCTCCTGGACCGCCTCGGCTCGATGCACGTGCAGGGCGGGCCGGTGGCGGTGGTGGGGCACGAGCCGGACCTGGGGGAGCTGGTGAGCTGGCTCCTCTCCGGCCACGCCCGCTCCTTCGTGGAGATGAAGAAGGGCTCCGCCTGCCTGCTGGACCTCGACGGTCCGCCGGAGCGGGCCCGGCTCCTCTGGCACCTGGCGCCCGCCCACCTGCGCCGCCTGCGCCGGTGAGGACGGCGCCGGAAAAGGCCCCTCCCCCCGCGGCGGGGGAGGGGCCCGGGAGGAGGGCTCGGGGGCCCCGCTACTCCGGCTTCTCCAGGATGGCGGCGTAGAACTCCAGCCCCACCCCCTCGTGGTCCTCCTCGGCGACGTGGTCCTCGGGGAGCCCCAGGAACTCGCGCACCGGCACCAGCCCGCCCTCCGGGATGCGCCAGGGGGCGCTCATCTCCACCGACTCCTCCAGCGAGTACAGCCAGAAGGGCGCGTCCATCTGCCGGAACATGTCCACGAACTGCTGCATCCTGGGAGTCATGCGGCCCGGCTCCTTGGTCTCGTAGGTGATGTAGAGCCGCGAGCCCGGGGCCGCCCAGTCGTACAGGTCGTGGAAGACGCGGCGGATCTCCTCCGGCGACAGGAACACCGTGATCCCGTTCAGGCCGAACACCACGCGCCGCTCGCCGCCCAGGAACGCCTCCACCTCGGGGCGCTCCAGCAGCGCGCGGGCGTCCCGGACGTCGTGCCGCAGGTACAGCACGTTCGGGAGCCCGGCCACCAGCCGCTGCGCCTGCTCCAGCGTGTAGGGGTCCACGTCCGAGTAGACGACCTTCGCGTCGGGGAGCACGTGGTGGATGTGGTCGTCCAGGGGGAGCCCGGAGGCGAAGTCCACGAAGTGCGTGTAGCCCTCGTCCCGCAGCCGCCGCGCCGCCCGCTGCATGAAGGCGCGCAGCATGCGCACCCACTTGGGGGTGGAGGGGACCAGCGAGAACATGTACTCCGCCGCCGCGCGGTCGGCGGGGAAGTTGTGGGTGCCGCCCAGCGTGTAGTTGTAGATGCGCGAGGCGTTGGGGACCTCCGTCGGGTCGGGCGCCGCGGGGGCGGGGGTCGGGTCCATCCGGCGTCTCCTGGAAGGGGTGGGGAGGGGCCGCGGGCTCGCCGCGCCACGCTACCGGGGCCGCTGAGGATCTGCAAGCCGGCGACAGCGGGGGCGTCCGGACGCGGCGGAACTGCGGGTTGGGGCGTGCCCCTCGCTGGCGCTCGGGTCGGGCTGCGGCTCCGTAGGGCAGCAAAAAACGCTGCCCAACGGAGGCGAGCCCCGCGGTACTGCTGCGGGTCTCGCCGCTTCGCGCTCGCATCCCTCACGCGGGCGCCCCCGCCGGTGCGTCCGGCGGGGGCGCTCGTGTCTCGTGCTCCGTGCCTACAGGTCCGTCGCGACGACGTAGGTGATCCGCACGGCGTCGGCGGGGGCGGAGTCGCGGAGGTCGATGCGGTGGCGCTCGCGGCCGCCGGCGAGGCGGGTGGACGCGGGGGGCGCAGGGGCGGCACCGGCGGTGCCGCCGTCTTCCGCCGGGGCGCGGGTGACGACCACGTCCACCAGGTACCCGGCCGCGCCGGCGAGGGAGGCGGGGGTGGTCACGTCCAGGTAGCGGCCGCGGCTGTACTCCAGCTCCACCTCCGTGGGCGCCTCCACGCGGAGCGGCTCGGCCACTCGCGCGGACACGCCGATGGACGCGGTGCGCACCTGCGCCGCGAGCGGCGATCCGGCCGCCAGCAGCGCCAGCGCCGCGAGAACCGGGAACTTCGACATGGCCGCCTCCGCGCTGGGGGTCACCGGGTGGACGGTGCCTCCCCATGCGAAGAGCGGACCAGCGCGCTTCCGGCGCTAAGTGTTTGCGGGGCTTGTGCTTGCGCCGCCGGGGGTGGCGGTGGGGCGCGTTCGGAATGTGGACGGCAGGACGGGAGGGCTCTCCCGAAGTCGTTGCGGCCGGCTGGCTTGGGCGGGATGTAAAGAAACCGGACGGTGGCGGTGCGGACCCCCTCCCCCCGGCCCCTCCCCCGGGACGGGGAGGGTGGCGAGCATGCAGCGAGCCGGGTGGGGGCCCCAACTGGGCGCCCGCGTGAGGGATGCGCGCCCGGCAGGGCCGAGACCCGACAGCAGTTCCGTCGGGTCTCGGCTGCGTTGGGCTGCGTTGTTTGCAGCCC
>DATABU010000474.1:0-2986 GCA_036259415.1 Longimicrobiaceae bacterium | reverse complement strand
GTGGCGCGCGGGTACCTGGGGCGGCCGGAGCTGACCGCGGAGCGCTTCGTCCGCGACCCGTTCGCGGGGGAGCCGGGGGCGCGCATGTACCGCAGCGGCGACCGGGCGCGCGTGCTCGCCACGGGGGAGCTGGAGTTCGCGGGGCGGCTGGACGACCAGGTGAAGGTGCGCGGCCTCCACCTCGCCCAGCTCGACGCGGAAGCCGCGCACCTTCACCTGGTCGTCCCGCCGCCCCGCGAACTCCAGCTCCCCCGTGGCGAGCCCGCGCGCCCGGTCGCCGCTGCGGTACATGCGCGCCCCCGGCTCCCCCGCGAACGGGTCGGGGACGAAGCGCTCCGCGGTCAGCTCCGGCCGCCCCAGGTACCCGCGCGCCACCTGTGCGCCGCCCAGGAACAGCTCCCCGTCCGCCGCGGGCTCCCCCGCCCCGTCCAGCACGTACGCCCGCACGCCGTCCGTGGCGCGCCCGATGGGCACGGTCGCCCCGGCGGCCCCGTCGTAGCGGTGGAACGTCGCGTCGATGCACGTCTCGGTGGGCCCGTACAGGTTCACCACCTCCGCGCCGGTCGCCGAGCGGGCGCGCTCCGCCAGCTCCGCCGTGAGCGCCTCGCCCCCGCAGAAGAGCCGGCGCAGGGCCGCGCAGCGCTCCAGCCCGCCCGCCTCCAGCACGGCCCGCAGCAGCGTCGGCACGGCCTGGAGCACGGTGACGCGCTCCCGCGCCGCGAGCCGGGCCAGCCCCGCCGGGTCGCGCTCCGCCCCCGGCGGCGCCAGCACCAGCGTGGCCCCGGCCAGGAGCGGCGCCCAGAACTCCCACACCGACGCGTCGAAGCTGAACGGCGTCTTCTGCAGCACCCTGTCGCCCGGCCCGAGCGGGAACTCGCGCTGCATCCACGCCATGTGGCTCGCGAGCGCCCCGTGCGGCACCATGACGCCCTTGGGGGTGCCGGTGGAGCCGGAGGTGTAGATGACGTAGGCGAGGTCGTCGGGCCCCGCGCCGTTCTCCCCTTCCGCCCTTGCGGGGGAAGGGGCCGGGGGAAGGGGGGTCCCGTCCAGCACCAGCGCCGCCCCCGAATCCGCCGCCATGAACGCCAGCCGCTCCTCCGGATAGCCCGGGTCCAGCGGCACGTACGCCCCGCCCGCCTTCAGCACCCCCAGCAGGGCGGCGACCAGCTCCGGCGAGCGCTCCAGGCGCACCCCGACGCGCACCTCCGGGCCGACGCCGCCACCGCGCAGCTCGGCGGCCAGGAGGGCGGCGCGCGCGTCCAGCTCGGCGTAGGTGACGGCGGCGCCGGCCGACTCCAGCGCCACGGCGGAGGGCGTGCGGCGCGCCTGCGCCTCGAAGGCGCGATGGACGGGGAGGAGTGGACGCTGCGTCATCGCGGCTCCACCTCGCCCTCCGCGGCCAGCTCCGAGGCGAGCAGGCCGCCCGCCTCGGCGTCGGACAGCCCCTCGATGTCGGCGAGCAGCGCCGCGAGCAGGGCCTCGCCGCGCCGGTCGACCTCCGCCGCCAGGCGCTCGACGGTGGGGTGGTCGAAGACCGCGTGGACCGGGAGGTCCACCTCCATCTCGCCGCGGATGCGCGAGGCCACCTGCATCGCCAGCAGCGAGTGCCCGCCCAGGTCGAAGAAGTCGTCCGCCGCGCCCACCGTCTCCACGCCCAGCACCGCCGCCCAGACCGCCGCCACCCGCTCCTCGGTCGGGGTGCGCGGCGCGACGTGGCCGCGCGCCGGGGCGGCGTCGGGCGCGGGGAGCGCGTCGCGGTCGGTCTTGCCGTTCGGGGTCTGCGGGATCGCGTCGAGCGTCACCAGCGCGGAGGGGACCAGCGGCTCCGGGAGCCGCTCGCGGAGCCAGGCCCGCACCTCGCCGGGGGCGAGCGCGTCCCCCGGCCGCGGGACGACGTACGCGACCAGGCGGGCGCCGCCGCGGTCCTCCCGCGCGACGACCGCGGCCTCGCGCACGGCGGGGTGTCCCAGCAGAGCGGCTTCGACCTCGCCGGGCTCCACCCGGTGCCCGCGCACCTTGACCTGGTGGTCGGCGCGGCCCAGGAACTCCAGCGCGCCGTCCTCCCTCCAGCGGGCGAGGTCGCCGGTGCGGTACATGCGCGCGCCCGGCTCCCCCGCGAACGGGTCGGGGAGGAACCGCTCCGCCGTGAGCGCCGGCCGGGCCAGGTAGCCGCGCGCCACCTGCCCCCCGCCGACGTGCACCTCGCCCGCGACGCCGGCGGGCGCGGGGCCGCCCATGCGGTCCAGCACGTACACCCGCGCGCCGGGGGTGGGCCGTCCGATGGGGACGCGCGCCGCGTCCTCGTCCGCCCGGCAGTCGTGCACGGTGCACCACACGGTGGCCTCGGTGGGACCGTACTCGTTGCGGAGCACGGTCCCGGGGAGGACGCGCGCATGCCGCTCCACCAGCTCGCGCGGGCACGCCTCGCCCGCGACGATCGCGACCGACGGCGCCCACCCCGGCCGCCGCTCCGCCTCGTCCAGCAGCGCCGCGTAGAGCGAGGGCACGCAGAGCAGGTGCGACACGCCCGCGCGCTCCGCCGCCTCCACCAGCCGCGCCGGATCGAGCCGAGTGTCGGGCGTGGGAAGGTGCAGCGTCCCCCCCGCGCAGAGCGTCCAGAAGATCCCCGCGACCGAGCTGTCGAAGGAGAGCGAGGAGAGCAGCAGGAACCCGCGCACCGGCTCCCGGTAGCGCGCGAAGCGAGCGGCCGTGGAGCGCGCCAGCTCCCGGTTTCCGACCCCGACGCCCTTGGGCCGCCCGGTGGAGCCAGAGGTGTAGATCACGTAGGCGAGGCCCGGAGCGCCCTCACCCGGCTCGCTCACGCTCGCCACCCTCTCCCAATTCCGGGAGTGGGGAGCGGGCTCCCTGCCGTTCTCCCCCTCCCCCGCAAGGGGGGAGGGGGAGAACGGCAGGGAGCCCGCTCCCCACTCCCGGAATTGGGAGAGGGTGGCGAGCGTGAGCGAGCCGGGTGAGGGCGCTCCGGGCC
>DATABU010000473.1:0-2562 GCA_036259415.1 Longimicrobiaceae bacterium | reverse complement strand
GTGCCGGGCGGCCGCCCGGCACGGCGACCCGCGCGACGAGGCGGCGGAGTTCCTGCGCCGGGAGCTGTCCGACGAGGTGCAGGAGCAGTTCCGCGAGGTCATCCGGGTGGACGCCCTGGGCGCGCTGGACCACATCGTCGGGCGGGTGGTCCAGCAGATGCTCCGCTCCGCCGGTTTCGGCGAGGAGCGGCTGGGGGTGGACCACCTGGGCAGCGCCTGGCGCGACGTGGTCTACCGCGCCGTCGCCTGAGCCGCGGGCCGGACCGCGACCGAGGAAGGGCCCCCGGGACGCCGCTCCGGGGGGCCCTTCGCCTTGCGGAGCCGGTGGGCCGGCGCCAACTCGACCGGAGTCACCGTGTTCATGCGGTAGCCGACGCTGGACAGGTACAGGTCAGCCAGCGACTAGGCCAGCTCCCGGTCCGTCTCCACCGGGTCGGCGGCCTGCACCACGTGGTCCCGGCGGTCGCGCAGGTAGACGCGGGTGGAGCTTCTTCATGGCGCCGGGCCGGGATTCGGGCGGACGGGAGCGCCGCGCGCTCCCCGCGCTCCAGGTTGCGGGCCCGCGGCGCCCGGGTACGTTCCGTGCAGGTGGCGAGCGTGGGCCGAAAGCCACGATGCATCCCGGTTTGCGTATCGGACGAGCAACGGATCGGCCACCGCCGACCGTCCCCGAGGGCAGCACACCCCGACCCTCGCACGCCATGTCCCTCTCCCCGCTGGCCCGCCCCCTGCTCGCCGCCGCGATGGCCGCGGCGCTCCCGGCCTGCGCCACCCTGGGCTACGAGCCGCGGGCCGCCGACCCGGCGCTCCTGAGCGACGCGCCCGCCCGCTTCGCGGACCGCGGGTGCGCCGTGGACCGCGCCCCGGAGGCGCTCCCAGGCGCGGACGAGCTGGTGGACACCCGGCGGCTCGCGGCCGACGCGGCGCGGCTCCGGACCGGACCGGGGGCGCCCTCGGCCGGGCACGTCCTCCTCTCCTTGGCCTACGCGCCGGACGGCGCCAACGTCCGCCGCGACGTCATCGAGCACTCCGTGGCCCCGCGCATCGCCGACTCGCTGCAGAAGCTGGTCTTCGCCCACCGGCGCGTGGCGGCGGCGCGGCCGCGCGAGTGGGGGGTGCGCATGCGCATCGACCTGGGGGCGCCGGAGGGCCCGCGCTTCCGGGTGGGCCGCCGGGAGCTGTGCGCGCCGCACGCGCGCGGCCGGGGGATGTTCACGCTGGCGGCGCTGACGCACTCCGCCTTCGCCGACCCCTACGCCGAGGACCGCTTCACCGGGTACACCGTGTGGGTGCGGGTGCGGCTGGACGAGCTGGGCCGGGTGACCGACGCGGCGCTGGAGGCCGGGCCGCTGCGCCGCGGCACGTCCGAGGCCATGCTCCTCAACTACGTCCGCTCCATGACCTTCGACCCCGCCGTGGAGGACGGGCGCCCGATCCCCAGCGAGACCCGCGTCCCCGTCCGCCTCCCCGGGTGACCCCTCCCCGCCGGACGGCCCCCGATTTGCAAGCTTCGGGGCCAAACCCCTCCACAGAAAAGAGTTAGCCTCCCCCCACGCCCGTGGCGCGGAACGGTTGTTGCATTGTAAGAAATTACGGCACAACAACTTACGCGATACGGCGCCCGGCGGGCGCACCACGGAGGAGAGGGGCCCATGTTCAACAACCTGATCGCCTCGGAAAGCAGGAAGAGATCGGTGGTCAACTCGAGGACCCTGGTCGTGTCCGGGCTCGCGCACGTGGCGCTGCTCGCCGGCGCCGTGTACGCCGCCGCCAACGCGCCCAAGCCGGGAGAGCGGGCCGTCGAGGAGCAGGTGACGTACGTGGAGATCGAGCCCGCGCCGGCGCCCGAGCCCGAGCCGGTGGAGCCGCCGCCGCCGCCGGAGATGGAGCCGGAGATCGCCCCGGAGCCGGAGCCCGAGCCGGACGTCCCGGCCGTGGTGGAGCCGTCCCCGGCGCCCGAGGCCCCCTCGCCGTCTCCCGCGCCCGCGCCGCCGGTCGCCAAGGGCTTCCAGGAGCTGGTGCCGCCGGCCGGCGTCCCGGACCGGCTCCCCGACGTGGACGCGAGCGCCCCGCCCGTGAAGGCGGAGGACTTCAGCGGCGTCGGCGTGTCGGGCGGGATCGCGAAGGGAGTGGAGGGCGGCGAGGCGCGCAACACCGCCAAGGCGCCGCCGACCGGGAGCAAGGAGGGCGACGGGGCGGGCGGGAGCCCGGTGGACGTGAACGTGGTGGAGGAGCGCCCCCGCCTCCAGAACGCGTCCGAGATGCAGCGGGTGCTGCAGCGCCTCTACCCGCCGATGCTGCGGGACGCCGGGGTCACGGGCCAGACCATGCTGAAGTTCGTGATCGACGCCAGCGGCCAGGTCGAGGACGGCTCGGTGGAGGTGATCTCCACCAGCCACGACGGCTTCGCCAATGCCTCCATCCAGGCGGCGGACAGGTTCAGGTTCCGCCCGGCGAAGATCGGCGGCCGGAGCGTCCGCGTCTCCATCACCATGCCCATCAGCTGGACGCTGGACAGCGCCTGAAGCGGCGGCCGGGCCGCACGCAGAGGCGCCCCCGCCG
>DATABU010000472.1:0-1814 GCA_036259415.1 Longimicrobiaceae bacterium | reverse complement strand
CTGCTTCCGCTCCGCGCCCGACATCCCCCGGTAGGTGAGCGGCAGCTCCACGTTCTCGTACACGGTCAGGTCGCCGATCAGGTTGAACGCCTGGAATATGAACCCGATCTCGCGGTTGCGGATGCGGGCCCGCTCCGCCGCCGTGAGCCCGGACACCGGGCGGCCGTTGAGCAGGTAGGTGCCGTCCGTGGGGGAGTCCAGCAGCCCCAGGATGGAGAGCAGCGTGGTCTTGCCGCCGCCCGAGGGCCCGGCGATGGCCAGGTACTCGCCCGGGCGGATCTCCAGGTGCACGCTGGCGAGGGCGTGGGTCTCCACCTCCTCCGTGTAGAACACCTTGCTCACGCCCTCCAGGTGGATCAGCGGCTGCTCGTTCGTCTGCATGGTCGATTGCTCCGGGGTGGGGGATTGGACGGGCGTGCTAGCGGTTGAGGCGGACCCGGTCGGCCGAGTCCCACTGCGACATGTCAGACAGGACGACCACGTCTCCGGGTTGGAGTCCGCCCTGCACTTCGATGGTGCTGGCCGAGCCGCGGCCCAGGCGGACGTTGACTCGCGCGGCCTCCTTGCCGCCGTCCACCAGCTTGAAGAGGCCGACCGTGCTCTCGGGCTGCCCGTACGCCGGGCGTCCCACGTACATCACGTCCTTGAGGTGCTCGATGTCGATGGTCCCGTCCACGCTCAGGTCCGGCCGGGCGCCGCGGGGGAGCTGCCCCTCCAGCGCCACGTCCACCGTGACGGTCCCGTTCTGCGCCGCCGGGTCGATGCGCACCACCCGCCCCTTCACGATCCCGTTGCGGGTGTCGATGGAGGCCGGCTGGCCCAGCACGACGTCGCGGACCTGCGTCTCGGGGATGCGCAGCACGGCCTTCAGGCGGCCCGGCTGCACCACCACGGCGAGCGTGGCGCCGGAGTTGACCCACTGCCCCATCTCCACCGGCAGCTCCCGGAGCACGCCGTCGGTCCCGGCGCGCACGTGCATGGAGGCCACCTGGCCGCGGTGGAAGGCCACGATCCCGCGCAGCATCTCCACCTGCGCCTCCTGCGCGGCCACCTGGGTCTTCATGGTCTCGCGCAGGAAGCCCAGCCGCTTGCGCTCCACGTCCAGCCGGGTCTTCAGCTCCTCGCCACGGTCGCGCGCCTTGGCCACGTCCAGCGGCGCCGCCAGCCCGCGCGAGGAGAGCCCCTCGTTGACCTCGGCCTGGCGGACGGCCTCGCGGTACTCCGCGTTCACCGTGGCGATGGTCGCCTCCTGCGAGAGGACCTGGTTCTGCAGGGTGGCCCGCAGGTTGGCCAGCTCCGACTGCGCGGCCACCAGCTGCCGCTGCGCCTCCAGCGCCTGCCGGTCCACGTCCGGGTTGGAGAGCTCCACCAGCACCGTGCCGGCGGTCACCTCCGTCCCGGGCTCCACCAGCTTGCGCTCCACCCGGCCCTGGGTCACCGCCGACACCCAGCGCACGTTCTCGGCGGCGAGGGTGCCGGGGCCGCGCACCTGGCGCACCATGTCGCCCTTGCGGACCGTGTCGGTCCAGAGCGTCCCCGCGTCCACCGAGGGCGGGGCCGGCTCCAGCCGGGAGAGCGCCAGGGTGACCAGGGCGATCGCCGCCAGGGCGGCTCCGGCCATGAACCAGCGGCGGCGCTTGGGGCGGGTCTTGCGGGGAACGTCCACGGGTACCTTTCCTGCGATCTATGAATGAGGATGGATCGGGAGCCGGCGGGTCGGGTCAGGCGGCGGCGCGTCCGCGGCGCCCCTCCTCCGCCACGCGCTCCACCGCGCGGGCCAGCTCGGCCAGGCGCCGCTCCAGCGCGTCCAGGCG
>DATABU010000471.1:0-3342 GCA_036259415.1 Longimicrobiaceae bacterium | reverse complement strand
GCTGTTCACCCGGCCGGTGCTCAAGGACTTCGCCCAGGGAGTCATGGACGCCCAGCTCGCCCAGGTGGACCCGGAGGAGATGGCGCAGTTGCTCTCGCTCCTCCGCGAGTCCACCGTCTCGCTCTTCCCCTCCGAAGGTCGACGCCCATGATCGAGCGACCGGAAGCCATCCCGCGCGCAGGAGCCATCTACGTGCCCGCGCTTGCCGATCCGGCGCTTCGTCCCCCCGACGCGTGCCTCCACGAGCTGTTCGCGGCGCAGGCGGCGCGCACGCCGGACGCCGAGGCGGTCGTCTGTGCCGGCGAGTCGCTGACGTACGCGGAGCTGGACGCGCGGGCCAACCGTCTCGCGCACCACCTGCAGCGCCAGGGGGTGAGGCCCGAGGCGGGGGTGGGGGTGTGCCTGGAGTGGGGTCCGGAACTGGTGGTGGCGCTCCTGGGGGCGCTCAAGGCCGGCGGGGTCTATGTCCCGCTGGACCCCGCGCTCCCGGCGGAGCGGCTGGCGTACCTGGCGGAGGACTCGCGCGCGCGCACGATCGTTACGCGCGAGGCGCTGGCCGGGCGCGTCTCCCACGGCGCGGCCGTGCCGGTGGACGCCGACGCGGAGCGGATCGCCGCGGAGCCGGAAGACGCACCACGGTCCGGCTCCCGCCCGGCGCACCTGGCGTACGTGATCTACACGTCGGGGACCACCGGCCGGCCCAAGGGCGTGGCGGTGGAGCACCGTGCGGCGGCCGAGCACCTGCGGGCGATGGCCCTGGGGCTGGGGATCGTCCCCGGCGACCGCGTTCTCCAGTTCGCCTCGTGCGCCTTCGACGTCTCCCTCGAGCAGGTGTTCTTCCCACTCCTCAGCGGCGCCACGCTGGTGCTGCGGGGGCCGGAGCCATGGAGCGCCGGCGAGCTGCGGGTGCGGGTGCGGTCGCTGGGCGTCACCGTCGCCAACCTCCCCCCGGCGTACTGGCGCGAGGTGCGGGCCGCGGCGGGGGCGGAGGCCGCGCTCCCGGGTGTGCGGCTGCTGCTGGTGGGCGGCGACGTCCTCCACGCCGGGGACGCGCGGACCGGGGGGACGCGTCTGCTCAACTGCTACGGGCCCACGGAGGCGGTGGTGACTGCCACGGCCTTCGAGGTTGCGGCGGACTTCGCCGGGGCGGCGGTGCCGATCGGCCGCCCGCTCCCCGGGCACGCGGCGTACGTGCTGGACGCGCGGGGAGCGCCGGCGGGGTGCGGCGAGACGGGGGAGCTGTACCTGGGAGGGCTGCTGGCGCGCGGCTACCTGGGCCGTCCAGGGCTCACGGCGGAGCGGTTCGTCCCCGACCCGTTCGGCGGCGCGGGC
The DNA here is from genome assembly GCA_036259415.1 of Longimicrobiaceae bacterium. GTDB lineage: Bacteria > Gemmatimonadota > Gemmatimonadetes > Longimicrobiales > Longimicrobiaceae > JAFAYN01. The sequence continues at coordinate 2,010 of DATABU010000471.1, read as the reverse complement.
GGCCGGCTGTACCGCACGGGCGACCGGGCGCGCTGGAACGCGGACGGGGAGCTCGAGTTCCTCGGCCGGTCCGACTTCCAGGTGAAGATCCGCGGCTTCCGCATCGAGCCGGGGGAGATCGAGGCGCGGCTGCTGGAGCACGCCGGCGTACGGGAGGCGGTGGTGACGGCGCGCGAGGACGCGGGCGGCGACGTGTCGCTGGTGGCTCACTACGCGGGCGGCGCGACGGCGGAGGCGCTGCGTGCGCACCTGGCTGCGTCCCTCCCCGCGTACATGCTCCCGGCCGCGTACGTGCGGCTGGGCGAGCTCCCCCGCACGCCGAGCGGAAAGGTGGACCGCGCGGCGCTCCCCGTCCCGGCTGCCGACGCGTCCGCCCCGAGGGTGTACGAGGCGCCCGCCGGGCGGGTGGAGGAGGCGCTGGCGGAGATCTGGTCCGCCGTCCTGGGGGCGGAGCGGGTGGGGCGGCGGGACCACTTCATGGAGCTGGGCGGTCACTCGCTCCGCGCCGTGCAGGTGATCTCCCGCGTGCGAGCTGCGCTCGGGGTGGAGGTGCCGCTGGCGGCGCTCTTCGGGCGGCCCGTGCTGGCGGACTTCGCGCGCGAGGTGGAGACGGCCGCGCGATCCGAGGCGGCGGCGATCGCGCCCGTGGACCGGACCGCGGCGATCGCACCGTCCTTCGCGCAGCAGCGGCTCTGGTTCCTGGAGCAGCTGGGGGGGGTGGGCGCGGCGTACCACATCCCGATGAGCCTGCGCTTGCAGGGGGAGCTGGATCGTGGCGCGCTGGCCCACGCGCTGGACCACATCATCACCCGCCACGAGGCGCTGCGGACCACCTTCCGCGCAGTGGAGGGCGAGCCGGTCCAGCACATCGCCCCGGTCGAGGAGAGCGGGTTCCGGCTGGTGGAGCACGACCTCCGTGCCTCGGCGGAGGCGGAGGACGAGCTGCGCCGCCTCGTGTCGGACGAGGCGAGCGCGCCCTTCGACCTGGCGCGCGGGCCGCTGGTCCGCGGCCGGCTGATCCGCATGGCGGCGGACGACCACGTGCTGCTGCTGACGATGCACCACATCGTCTCCGACGGCTGGTCGATGGGCGTGCTGCACCGCGAGCTGGGCGCGCTGTACGCCGCCTTCGCGCGCGGCGAGGCCGATCCGCTCCCGCCGCTGCCTGTGCAGTACGCCGACTACGCGGCGTGGCAGCGGCGCTGGTTGGAGGGCGAGGTCCTGCAGCGGCAGGCGGACTACTGGCGGGAGACGCTCGCGGGCGCGCCGGAACTGCTGGAGCTGCCCACCGACCATCCACGCCCGGCGCGGCAGGATTTCGCGGGTGCGTCGCTGAAGGTGGAGCTGGACGAGGCGCTGACCGCGGCGCTGAAGACGCTGTCGCAGCGGCACGGTGCCACCCTCTACATGACGCTGCTCGCCGGATGGGCGGCCGTGCTCTCCCGCCTCTCGGGGCAGGACGAGGTCGTCGTCGGCACCCCCACCGCCAACCGCGGCCGCGCGGACGTGGAGGAGCTGATCGGCTTCTTCGTCAACACCCTGGCGCTGCGCGTGGACCTCTCCGGCGCGCCCACGGTGGCGGAGGCGCTGGGGCGCGTGAAAGCGCGCGCGCTGGAGGCCCAGCAGAACCAGGACATCCCCTTCGAGCAGGTGGTGGAGCTGGTGCAGCCGGCGCGGAGCCTGGCGCACAGCCCGCTGTTCCAGGTGATGTTCGCCTGGCAGAACGCACCCGCGAGCCGTCTGGAGCTGCCGGGCCTGAGGCTGTCCGCCGGGGACGCCGCGCCGCGCGCCACGGCCAAGCTCGACCTGCTGCTGTCGCTGTGGGAGGATGAGGGCCGCATCGCCGGCGAGGTGGAGTACGCCACATCACTGTTCGAACAGGCGACGGTGGAGCGCTGGCTGGGCTACCTGCGCCGGATGCTGGAGGCGATGGCTGCGGACGACGGCCTGGGCATCGACCGTCTCCCGATGCTCGCCGAGACCGAGCGCGCCCTGGTGCTGCGGGAGTGG
>DATABU010000470.1:0-1779 GCA_036259415.1 Longimicrobiaceae bacterium | reverse complement strand
CCTCCCCCGCGCCGGCGGGGGAGGGGGCCGCGGTCGCCGCGCCCGGTGCCGCCGCTCAGTACCGCCGGCTCCCCTCGTCGATCCATCCGCCGTCGTAGCCCCGGCCGTAGCCGCGGCCGCGCGCGTAGCCGGGGTCGTACTCGCCGCCGCCGCCGGCGTACCCCTGGTCGCCGCGGTCGAACGCCGCGCGCCGCCCCATGGACCAGCCGTCGCCCGCCCGCCCGCTCTGCTCCCGCTCCCCGCCGCCGCGGTAGCCGCGGCTGAAGCCGGAGGGCCAGGGGGCTCCCTCGCCGCGGACCCAGGCGCGGCCGGTGCCGCCGGTGTTCACCGCGATCCCCTCGGAGCCGCCCTGGTATCCCTCGTGGTAGCCGCCCACCCAGGGGCGCCGGTACCCCCCTCCGAAGGTCTCCAGGCGCCGGTAGCCGCGGTCGTACCCGCGGCTCCCCACGTCGTAGCGCGGCCTGCGGGAGTCGTAGTCGCGGAGACCGTAGTCCCGCTCGTATCCTGCGCGGAATCGTGGCATCTTCGTTCCTCTGGTGTTGCACGGGATCGCCACTCATTATTGGTGGCGGGCGGTCCGTCGGGACCGCTCCCCGGCCGCAACCTCCGTTCCATGCCCACGGCGGGAACTCTCCTCCCCGCCGGCCGGTACATCCCCGCAGAGCCACAGACCCCACCCCGCCCCCGGAGGCCGCCCGACCCCCTGACCATCGTGTCCGGACCGCTGCGGGATCGTGACGGGAGCCCCCGTTCCCTGGCATCGTTCTCGCTAAGTCCGGAGCAGCAGGAGCCGACCCGGTGCGGCGCCGGACCCCACCCCCGGAGCCCGCACCCCGCGCAGGCGGATGGCTGACGGACGCGCGTCCGCTCCTCCGCCCTCCTTCAGCCCGGGAGAGCCAGTTGCGGAAGCACGAGCGCAGCGGTGCCCTTCGGAAAGAGCTGGAGCACCGCATCAAGAACGGCCGGTGCGCCTACTGCCGGGCCGCCGCCGTCCCCGAGAAGCCCCTGACCCGCGAGCACGTCATACCCAGGGCGCGGGGGGGGCGAAGAAAAGACCTCCGCATCATCGTCCCCGCCTGCGCCCGCTGCAACCAGCGGCGCGGCTGCCAGGAAGTCGTCCTCTTCCTCCTCGCCCGTCCCCGCCGCATCTCCGCCTTCCTCGAGTACCTCGCCACCCTCCCCGCCGAAGCCATCCAGGAGATCGACCGCCGCATCTTCGCGGAGCTGTACGCGGCGCTCTGGCTGCTGCGCGAGTGCGCCTCGCACGGGCGCGACTGGCGCCTGCAGGCGGAGCGGCTGTGCAGCGGCCGGCGGCTGCACCGGCGGCGCTACGCGGCGCGGAGGGTGATCCTGGCGGTGGAGGGCCGGCTGGAGCGGGTGCGCGAGCGCGCGGCGCACCCGGAGGGGCCCAGCTGCCTCCTCCCCGCGCTGGCGGAGGAGCGCGCCGTGCACCGCATGGAGCGCTCCTGCGGCGACCAGCTCGCCACGCTGGTCTCGCTGCTCTCGGTGGTGTGGGAGGTCTCCGCGGAGCGGGTGGGCGACGAGCTCGCCCGCGAGCTGCGCCGCCCGGACCGCGCGGCTCCCGATGCCTGGCCCGCCGGCGCGGGCGACGCCGACGAGGAGGACGAGCCGCGGGTGGTCTCGCTGGACCGCTGGCGCCGGCGGGGGACGCGGCGGCGGCGGGGCCGGGTGGACGCGAGGCGGGGAAGGGGAGCCCGGCGGGGCCGGGCCGCATAGGCGGGGTACGGAGCCCGGAACGACGGTGCCCCCGCCAGGGCG
>DATABU010000469.1:0-8009 GCA_036259415.1 Longimicrobiaceae bacterium | reverse complement strand
GGTGGCGCGCGGCTACCTGAACCGGCCCGAGCTCACGGCCGAGCGCTTCCTCCGCGACCCCTTCTCGGCCGACCCGGCGGCGCGGCTCTACCGCTCGGGCGACCTGGCCCGGCGGCGCGCCGACGGCGAGCTGGAGTACATGGGGCGCGCCGACCAGCAGGTGAAGATCCGCGGCTTCCGGATCGAGACGGGGGAGATCGAGGCCGTCCTCCTCTCGCACCCCGCCGTGGCGGCGACGGCGGTGGTCGCGCGCGAGGACGGAGCGGGGGAGCGGCGGCTGGTGGCGTACGTCGTCGCCCGCCCCGGCGCGGCGGAGCCCACCGCGGCGGAGCTGCGCGCGCACCTGGCCGCGGTGCTCCCGGACTACATGGTCCCGGCCGCCTTCGTCCCGCTCGACGTCCTCCCGCTCACCGAGAACGGGAAGCTGGACCGCCGCGCCCTCCCCGCGCCCGAAGACGCGCGCGCCGCGGGGGCGGCGGAAGCGTACGTCGCGCCGGGGACCGCCGCCGAAGAGGCGCTGGCCGGCGCCTGGGCCGAGGTGCTGGGCGTGGAGCGGGTGGGGATCGACGACAACTACTTCGCCCTCGGGGGCGACTCCATCCGCGGCGTGCGGCTGGTGGCCGCCGCGCGCCGGCGGGGGCTCTCGCTCTCCATCCCGGACATCTACCGGCACCAGACGGTGCGCGCCCTCGCCGCCGCCGCCGGCCTCGCCGATTCCCTTGCGCCCGCCCCCGAGCCGCGGGCCGAGCCGTTCGCGCTCCTGGACCCCGCGGCGCGGGCCGGCCTCCCGGACGACGTGGAGGACGCGTATCCGGTGAGCCACGTGCAGCTGGGGATGCTCTACCACACCGAGCGCGACCCGGCCGGGCTCGCCTATCACGAGGTCCTGGCCTTCCGCGTCCGCGCGCGCTTCGACGAGGCGGCCATGCGCGAGGCGCTGCGCCGGATCGCCGCGCGCCATCCCCTGCTGCGCACCTCGTTCGACCTCGCGGCCGTCCCGGAGCCGATCCAGCGGGTGCACCGCCGCGTCGAGATCCCGCTGGAGATCACCGACTTCCGGGACCTGAACGAGGACGCCCGGGACGCGTGGATGGAGCGGGAGAAGGCGCGCGGCTTCGACTGGTCGGCGGCGCCGCTCCTCCGCTTCCACGTGCACCTCCTCTCGGAGGAGATGTTCCGGCTGGTCCTGGTGGAGCACCACGTCCTGCTGGACGGATGGAGCGTGGCCTCGCTGATGACCGAGCTCCTCCGGCTCTTCGAGGCCCTCCGCGATGGCGAGGACGACCCCACCGGCGCGCCTCCCGCCACGGGCTTCCGCGACTTCGTGGCGCTGGAGCGCCGGGAGATCGCGTCGGCGGAGCCGCGCGCCTTCTGGCGGCGGGTGATGGACGGCGCCCCGGTGGCCGCGCTCCCGCCGCGCGACGGGGACGACGCGCCGCGCCCCGACGACGCTCCGTACCTGCTGGTGGAGTTCCCGGACGAGGTCACGGCGGGGCTGGGGCGGGTCGCGGCGGGCGCCGGGGTGCCGCTGAAGACGGTGGCGCTGGCCGTGCACCTGCGCGTGCTGGCGATGCTGACCGGGTGCGACGACGTGGTCACGGGATACGTGACCAGCGGCCGGCCGGAGACGGAGGACGCCGAGCGGGTGCTGGGCGTGTTCCTGAACACCGTGCCGCTGCGGGTGCGGATGGCCGGGGGGACGTGGCTGGACCTGGTGCGGCTCGCCTGGGAGGCGGAAGAGGCGCTCCTGCCGCACCGCCGCTTTCCGCTCTCCGAGATCGTCCGCGAGGCGGGGGGGCGCGCCCCCTTCGAGGTGGGCTTCAACTTCGTCCACTTCCACGTCTACCACGCGCTGGCGGCCACCGGGGTGCGGCTGGAGGGGGACCGCTCCTTCCAGAAGACCGAGGTTCCCCTGGCGGTCAGCTTCTCCGTGAGCTCCGCCACGGGCGCGGGCTCGCTCCGGCTCCGGCTGGAGTACGACCCCACGCGGCTCGGGGAGGCGCAGGCGCGCGCGCTCGTGGGGTGGTACACGCGCGCCCTCGCCGCGGTGGCGGAGCGGTCCGGGGAGCGCTGGGACGCGGACGGGCTCCTCGACGCGGCGGACGAAGCACGGCTCCGGCGGCTGGGCGCCGGGCCGGCGGTGGAGCACGCCGGGGCCACCCTGCCGCGGGCCTTCGAGCGCCGGGTGCGCCTCGCCCCCGACGCCGTGGCGGTGGTCCTCGAGGGGGCGTCGCTCACCTACCGCGAGCTGGACCGGCGGGCGAACCGGCTCGCGCACCACCTGCGGCGGCTGGGGGTGGGGCCCGAGGTGCGGGTGGGCGTCTCCCTGGAGCGGAGCCCGGAGCTGGCGGTCGGGCTCCTGGGCGTGCTCAAGGCCGGGGGCGTGTACGTCCCGCTCGACCCCTCGCTCCCGGCGGAGCGGACCGCCCTCCTCCTGGAGGACTCGGCCGTCCCCGTGGTGGTGACCCGCTCCGGGCTCGCCGCCGGGCTCCCCGCGCACCCGGCCCGGGTCGTCCGGCTGGACGCCGACGCCGGGGCGCTCGCCGCCGAGCCGGACCACGCCCCGCCGGTTCCCGTGCTCCCGGAGAGCGCCGCGTACGTGCTCTACACCTCCGGCTCCACCGGGCGGCCCAAGGGCGTGGTCGTCGACCATGCGGCGCTCCTCGCGCACGCCGCGGCCGCGGCCGCGGCGTACGGGGTGTGCCCGGAAGACCGGGTGCTGGTGTTCGCGGCCATCTCCTTCGACCCCTCGGTCGAGCAGCTCCTCGCCCCCCTGGCGGCGGGCGCGGCGGTGGCGTTCCGGGGCTCCGAGGTCTGCACCCCGGCCGAGCTCGCCGACGCCGTCGGGCGACTGGGACTGACCATCGTCAACCCCCCGACGGCGTACTGGCACGCACTCGCCGCCGACGACGCGGCGCGGCGGCGCCTCCGCGCGGGAGCGCGCATGGTGATCGTGGGGGGCGAGTCGCTGCAGCCGGCCACGGTCTCGGCCTGGCACCGCGACCCCGGCGCGGGGGAGCTCGCCAACGCGTACGGACCCACGGAAGGGGTGGTCACCGCCACCCTGCACCGCACCCGGAGCGAGGACGGCGCGGGTGCGCGCGTCCCCATCGGGACCCCGCTGGGGGGCCGTACGGCGCGGGTGCTCGACGCGCGCATGCGCATCGTCCCGGACGGCGTTCCGGGGGAGCTGTACCTGGGCGGCCCGGTGCTGGCGCGCGGCTACCAGGGGCTCCCCGGGCTCACGGCCGAGCGCTTCGTCCCGGACCCGTACGCCACGTCGCCGGGCGCCCGCCTGTACCGCACGGGCGACTGCGTCCGGCGCCGGGCGGACGGGACGCTGGAGTACCTGCGCCGTCTGGACGAGCAGGTGAAGGTCCGCGGCTTCCGCATCGAGACGGGGGAGATCGAGGCCGCGCTGGCGAGGCACCCCGGGGTGCGCGAGGCGGTGGTGGTCGTCCGCGAGGACGTGCCGGGCGACCGGCGGCTGGTGGCGTACCTGCCCGCCGACGGCGAGGCGCCCTCCCAGCGGGAGCTGCGCGACCACCTGGGAGGGGTCCTCCCCGAGTACATGGTCCCGGCCGCCTTCGTGGCGCTCGAGCGGATCCCCCTCACCGGCAACGGCAAGACCGACCGCCGCGCCCTCCCGGCCCCCGGCGCCGCGGCCGCCCCGGAGCGGTACACCGCCCCGCGCACCCCGGCGGAGGCGCGCCTGGCGGCGGTCTGGGCGGAGGTGCTGGGGGTGGAGCGCGTGGGGGTGGACGTCGACTTCTTCACCCTGGGAGGGCACTCCCTGCTGGCGGTGAGGCTCGTGTCGCGCATCCGGCAGGAGACCGGCGTGCACGTCCCGCTCGGCGCCCTCTTCGCCGGGGGGACGGTGGAGCGCCTGGCGGCGCTGGTCGCCGGGGAAGCCGCGGAGGTGGCCGAGGCCGGCGGGCCCCTGGTCGCCCTCCGCGCCGCCGGGACGCGCCGCCCCTTCTTCTGCGTCCACGCGGTGGACGGGCACGTCCTCTCCTACGCCGCGCTGGCGGAGCGCCTGGGGCCCGACCGGCCCTTCTGGGGCCTGCAGGCGCCGGGGGTGGAGGGCGGCGAGCCGCTGTCCGGGATCGGGGAGCTGGCCGACCTGTACGCGCGGGCCGTCCGCGAGGTGCAGCCGCACGGGCCGTACGCCCTCGGCGGGTGGTCGCTGGGCGCGGCGGTCGCCCTGGAAACCGCCCGGCGCCTCCGCGCGCAGGGGGAGGAGGTGGACGCGCTCGTCCTCCTCGACCCGACCACCGCGGTGCGCCACCCGGAGGGCTCCGACGGCGCGGCGTCCCTGGAGGACACGCTGCGCGCGATGCTCGGCGGCCGCCTCCCCGCGGGCCACGACGAGGAGACGTTCCGCGCCCTCGGCGCGGACGGACGGCTCGCCCTGCTCCAGGCGGAGGCGGTCGCGGCGGGCGCCCTCCCGGCCGGCCTGGACCCCGAGCGCCTGGGCCGCCTCCTCCGCGTGCGCGCCGCGCACCTGCGCGCCCTGCGCGGCTGGCACCCCGAGCCCTACGACGGAAGCGCGCTCCTGCTGGAGGCCGAGGAGCGCCCCGCCTCCGGCCCCCGCGGCGACCGCCGCATCGACTGGCGGTGGCTGTGCGCGGGAGGGCTGGAGGTGCGCCCCGCGCCCGGCGACCACTACACGCTGCTGCGCGAGCCCCACGTCGGGACCGTGGCGGGGCTCCTCGCGCGGTACCTGGACCGGGTCGAAGGGGCCCGCGAGAATGAGCCACCCGCACGTCCCGTCGAACCCCGCGCCCTCGCTGGCGCACGGCGCGCCGCTCTCGCCCGAGGTGGCACTTGAGCGCCCGCCGAAGGATCCGGCCCGTGGAACCGAGGGGCCGGATCGCTGCTCACGCGCTCTCGGACGGGGCGACGAGCCCTTTGCGCACGTCGCGCCTCGGAAGCGGTGGCCTGGACGGACGGGCCTCCCCGCCGAGAGACGCGGAAACCCCCATCCCGTGAATCATCCATGATCGCAGCCGTCTTCGTGCTCGCCGCCGCGGCCGTCGCCGCGCCGCCCGCGGACTCGGCCCGCGTGCTGGGCGCGCACCGCGTGGCGGCCGGCGAGCAGTCTCCCGTCGTCGACGGCCGTCTGGACGACGCCGTGTGGGCCGCCGCCCCGGTGGCGAGCGACTTCGTGCAGCAGCGGCCCGATGTGGGCCAGCCCGCGTCGCAGCGCACGGAGGCGCGGGTGGTGTACGACGCCGACGCGATCTACGTGGCCGTGCGCGCGTTCGACACGGCGCCCGACAGCATCGCCTCGCAGCTGGGGCGGCGGGACGCCACGGGGCTGATCAGCGACTACGTGCAGGTGATGCTGGACAGCTACCACGACCGGCGCACGGGCTTCCGCTTCGCGGTGACGCCGCGCGGGGTGAAGCGCGACGTGTTCCACTACGACGACACCTCCGAGGACGGCACCTGGGACGGCGTGTGGGACGTGCGGACCTCGGTGGATTTGGCGGGGTGGACGGCGGAGTTCCGCATCCCCTTCAGCCAGCTTCGCTTCCGCCGCGGCACCGGGGACCAGACGTGGGGCATCAACATCCTGCGCGACATCGCCCGGCGCGACGAGCGCGCGTACTGGAGCCCCATGCCGCCCGGCCAGAGCGGCTTCGTCTCCCGCTTCGGCACGCTGACGGGGATGCGCGGGCTGAGCAGCCCGCGGCGGCTGGAGGTGCAGCCCTACACGGTGGGGCGCGTGACGTCGGACGAGCGCGTGTCGGACGACGACCCGTTCCGCTCGCCCACGGACCCGTCGATGGCGTTCGGGGCGGACGTGAAGTACGGGCTCACCAGCAACCTGACCCTCACGGCCACCATCAACCCCGACTTCGGGCAGGTGGAGGCGGATCCCAGCCGGGTGAACCTGTCGGCGTTCGAGGTGCGCTTCGACGAGCGGCGGCCGTTCTTCGTGGAGGGGGTGGACGTCTTCGACTTCGGCCTGGGCGGGGACGACGCGCTGTTCTATTCGCGGCGCATCGGCCGGCAGCCGCAGGGCGGAGTGGGCGCGGCGACCGAGTACGTGGACGCGCCCACCAGCACCACCATCCTGGGCGCCGCCAAGCTCACCGGCCGCATGGCCGGCGGGTGGACGGTGGGGGTGCTCGACGCCGTCACGGCCGAGGAGCGCACCCGCTACGTGCTCCCCGGCGTGGAGGGCGTGGAGGAGACGGTGACGGAGCCGCTGACCAACTACGCCGTGGGCCGGGTGCGCCGCGACTTTCGCCGCGGGCTCACCTCCGTGGGCGGCATCGTCACCAGCGTGCACCGGCGGCTGGACGGCGCCGAGGGGCTGGACTTCCTTCCCGGCTCCGCCTACGCGGGCGGCATCGACTGGCGGCACCGCTTCGGCGACGCCGCCTGGCAGCTCGACGGGTTCCTGCTGCAGAGCACCGTGCGGGGCGACACGCTGGCCATCCAGCGCCTGCAGCGCAGCCCCGCGCGCCTGTTCCAGCGCCCCGACGCGGACCACGTGGAGTACGATCCGCGCCGCACGGCGCTGAACGGGTCGGCGGCGCTCATCGCGCTCAACAGGATCGCGGGGACCTGGCAGGGCGGATCGGGGCTCGTCTACCGCTCTCCGGGGTTCGAGACCAACGACATCGGCTTCCTGAACAGCGCCGACCGCGTGAGCTGGGACGCGTACGCGGAATACAACCGCTTCCAGCCCATCGGGGCGTTCCGCAGCTGGAACCTGTACCACGGCCACGTCTTCGAGTGGAACACCGACGGCGACCGGACCAGCCATCGCGCCGAGCTCAGCGGCAGCTTCACGCTCAAGAGCCTGTGGATCGGGAGCTGGGGCGTGGCGCGCAACGCCGAGGGGCTGTCGGTGTCGGAGCTGCGCGGCGGGCCGGCCATCGTGACCCCCGCCAGCCACGAGGCGTGGGGCGGGTTCAGCAGCGACCGGCGCAAGCGCGTCTCCTTCGGCGCGGACCTGTCGGCATGGAGCGAGACGGGGACGGACGGCGGATCGTTCTCCTTCGGCCCGTCCGTCACCCTCCGTCCGTCCAGCCGGTTCGACCTGCAGCTGGGGCCGGACTTCACCTGGAACCGCAGCGCCTGGCAGTACGTGGGCACGCGCCAGGACCGCACCGCGGCGAACGCGGAGCGCTGGGTGTTCGGGCGGCTGGACCAGACCACCGCGAGCTTCACCACGCGGCTCAACTACGTCTTCACGCCGGACCTGACCTTCCAGTTCTACGCGCAGCCGTTCTTCAGCGCGGGCGACTTCGACGGGCTCCTGGAGGTGGACGATCCGCGCGCGGGCCGCTTCGGCGAGCGCTTCCGGACGCTGGAAGGGAGCGAGCTGCGCGAGTGCACGGCGGACGGCTCCCTTTTCTACGGCGTGCGCCCCACGGCCGCGGGGTGCGGCGACGCGGCGGGCTTCGCGTACCGGGTGGACAACCCCGACTTCAACATCCGCCAGCTGAACACCAACGCGGTGGTGCGCTGGGAGTACCGCCCGGGGAGCACGCTGTTCGTGGTGTGGAGCCAGGGCCGCAACGACTTCGCGCCCGACGGGCGGTTCCAGCTGGACCGCGACGCGAACGACCTGCTCCGCGCGCCGGGCACCAACGTGCTGCTGATCAAGGCGAGCTACTGGCTGAACCTCTGAAGATCGCGGGTCACCGGTCCGCCGCCGGTCCCGCGGCGTGGTTGCCCCGCGCACGCGACGACAAAGTTCCCCCGGCCGCAGAATGCCGCCGGGGGAACTTTGGCTCAGCGTGCCACGGATCGACGATCCTCAGGACTCGTCCAGCGCCGCCGCGATCTCCTCCCGCACCCGCGCGTCCTCCTCCACGTCCGCGCGTCCGGCCAGCGCCGCCCACGCCGCCTCCGTGCCGATGCGCCCCAGCGCCCACGCCGCGTGCCCGCGCACCAGCGGCTCCTCGTCGTTGAGCGCGACGGCGAGGGCGGGGACGGCTTCCGGCGCGCCCCAGTTGCCGAGCGCGACGGCGACGTTGCGCAGCAGA
>DATABU010000468.1:0-4280 GCA_036259415.1 Longimicrobiaceae bacterium | reverse complement strand
GCCCACCGCCTCCTGGCCGACGGGCTCCGGCGCGGCGACGTCGTCGCCGTCCACGCGCGGCGCTCGGCCTCGCTGGCCTGGGCGCTGCTGGGCGTGCTCGGGGCCGGGGGCGCCTTCCTGGTGCTCGACCCCGCGTACCCCGGCATCCGCCTGGCGCGCCAGCTCCGGGCGGCGCGCCCGCGCGTCCTCCTCCGCCTGCCGGAGTCCGGCCCGCTCGCCCCCGAGGTGGAGGCGTGGCTCGCGGACGCAGGCGTCGCCGCGCTGTCGCTGCCGGCGCGCGCGGAGGCGGAGCGCTCCGGCCTCCTGGCCGGCCATCCGACGGGTGCGCCGCCGGTCGAGCCGGGCCCGGACGACCTGGCGTACGTCGCCTTCACCTCGGGGACCACGGGCGAGCCGAAGGGGATCGTGGGAACGCACGGCCCGCTCGCGCACTTCGTCGCCTGGCAGGCCGCCGAGTTCGGGCTGACGGCGGACGACCGCTTCGCCATGCTCTCCGGGCTGGCGCACGACCCGCTCCTGCGCGACGTCTTCACCCCGCTGTCGCTGGGCGCGACGCTCTGCGTCCCCGACCCCGTTGAGCTGGCCTCGCCCGGGTACCTGGCGCGCTGGCTGGCCGCCGAGGGGGTCACCGCCGCGCACCTCACCCCCGCCATGGCGAGCCTGCTGGGGAGCGGGGCCCCCACCGCGCTCCCGGCGCTGCGCCACGTCTTCTGGGGCGGCGACAGGGTGCACGGCGCGGACGTGGCCAGGCTCCGCCCGCTCGCGCCCCACGCGCGGTCCACGGTCTTCTACGGCGCCACCGAGACGCCGCAGGCGGTCGGCTTCCACCGCGTCTCCGGCGAGCCGGCCGAGGCGGAGGCGCTCCCGGTGGGCCGGGGGATCGAGGGCGTGCAGCTCCTGGTCCTCGCCCGCGGCGGCGGGCTGGCCGGGATCGGCGAGGTGGGGGAGGTCTGCGTCCGCACGCCCCACCTCGCCCGCGGCTACCTGCACGACGAGGCGGCCACGCGCGACCGCTTCGTCCCCAACCCCCTCGCCGGCGACCCCGCCGACCGCGTCTACCGCACCGGCGACCTGGGCCGCTTCCGGCCGGACGGGACGGTGCAGGTCCTGGGGCGCGCCGACGCGCAGGTGAAGGTGCGCGGCTTCCGCGTGGAGCCCGGCGAGGTCGAGGCCGCCCTGCGCGAGCACCCCTCCGTGCGCGAAGCCGCCGTCGTCCTCCGCGACATGGCCGCCGGCCCCGCGCTCGTCGCGTACGTGGTACCGGCGACGGCCGACGGAGCGTCGTTCCCCCCTCCCCCTTGCGGGGAGGGGCCGGGGGAGGGGGTCCTCCGCGACTGGCTGCGCGACCGCCTCCCGGACTACATGGTCCCCGCCGCGTTCGTGGCGCTGGACGCGCTCCCGCTCACCCCGAACGGCAAGCTGGACCGCCGCGCGCTGCCCGCGCCGGAGGCGGGGACGGGCGCGGAGCACGTCGCGCCGCGGCCGGGGACGGAGCAGGCGCTGGCGGAGGTCTGGGAGGAGGTGCTGGGCGTGGAGCGCGTCGGCGCGGAGGACGGCTTCTTCGCGCTGGGCGGCCACTCGCTCCTGGCCACGCGCATGGTGTCGCGGGTGCGCGAGGCGCTGGGCGTGGAGCTGCCGCTGCGCGCGCTCTTCGAGGCGCCCACGCTGGCCGGGCTGGCCGCGCGGGTGGACGCGCTCCGGCAGGCCGGGGACGCGCCGGCGCTCCCGCCGGTCCGGCGAGTGCCGCGGGAGGAAGGGGACGGGCTGCCGCTCTCCTTCGCGCAGCAGCGGCTCTGGTTCATCCACCGGATGGACCCGCTGAGCGCCGCCTACCACCTCTCCTACCCGCTGCGCCTCCGGGGCGACCTGGACGTGCGTGCGCTGCGGCGCAGCCTGGACGGCCTGGCGGCGCGGCACGAGACGCTGCGCACCGTCTTCCCCGAGCGCGCGGGGGGCCCGGTGCAGGTGGTCCTCCCCCCCGCCCCGCTGCACCTGCCTGTCGCCGACCTGCGGCGGCTCCCCGAGGCGGCGCGCGCGGACGCGGTCCGGCGGCTGGTGGCGGAGGAGGCGGCCCGGCCCTTCGACCTGGGGGCGGGGCCGCTGCTGCGCGTGCTGCTGGCGCGCGCGGCGGAGCGGGAGTGGGTGCTCTGCTTCACCCTGCACCACGTCGTGTCGGACGGCTGGTCCATGGGCGTGCTGACCCGCGAGGTCAACGAGCTGTACCGCGCCCACTCCGGCGGCGCCCCGGCGCGGCTCCCCGAGCTGCCGGTGCAGTACGCCGACTACGCCGCCTGGCAGCGCGAGTGGCTGGAGGGGGGCGACCTGGAGGCGCAGCTCGCCTGGTGGCGCGGCAGGCTGGCGGACGCCCCGCCGCTGCTGGAGCTCCCCACCGACTTCCCCCGCCGGGCCGCGGCGAGCGCGCCCGCCGGCACCCTCCCCCTGCGCCTGCCGCGGGAGACGGGCGCCGCGCTCCGCGAGCTGTGCCGGCGCGAGGGGGCGACGCCGTTCATGGGGCTGCTCGCCGCGTTCGCGCTGCTCCTGTCGAAGTACTCCGGGCAGGAGGACGTGGTCGTGGGCTCGCCCATCGCGGGGCGGACGCGGACGGAGCTGGAGCCGCTGATCGGCTTCTTCGTCAACACGCTCGCGCTGCGCACCGGCCTGGGCGGCGACCCCTCCTTCCGCGCGCTGCTGGCGCGGGTGCGGGAGGCGACGCTGGGCGCCTACCAGCACCAGGACGTCCCCTTCGAGCGGCTGGTGGAGGAGCTGCAGCCCGAGCGCAGCCTGTCGCACACGCCGCTCTTCCAGGTGATGTTCGCGCTCCAGAACGTCGAGCGCGGGGAGCTGCGCCTGGGCGACCTCCGCGCGGAGCCGGTGGCCGCCGCGGACGAGGAGGCGCGCTTCGACCTGAGCCTCACCCTGTTCGAGGAGGGGGAGGGCTTCGCGGGGGCGCTCTCCTGGCGCACGGACCTGTTCGCCGCGGCCACCGCGGAGCGGATGGCGGAGCACCTCCGCCGCCTGCTTGAAGGGGTGCTGCGGGACCCGGACGCCCCCGTGGGCTCCGTGGCCCTGCTCGCCCCCGCCGAGCGCGACCGCCTCCTCGCCGCGGGCGACCGCCGGGGCGGCTTCCCGCGCGAGCCGGTCCACGTCCTCTTCGCCGGGCAGGCGCGCGTCCGCCCCGGCGCGGTGGCGCTCTCGCACCCCGGCGGCACCGTCACCTACGCGGAGCTGGACCGCCGCGCCGACGCGCTCGCGCGACGGCTGCTGGAGGCGGGGACCGGGCCGGAGGCGCGGGTGGGGATCTTCCTGGAGCGCTCGCCCGGGCTGGTCACGGCCATGCTCGCCGCGCTCAAGGCGGGCGGCGCGTACGTCCCCCTGGACCCCGCCTACCCCGCCGAGCGCATCGCCTGGATGCTGGAGGACGCCGGGGTGTCCGTGCTTGTGACGGAGGAAGGGCTGCGCGGGCGGCTGCCGGAGTTCGGGGGGGCGGTGGTGGTCGTCGGCGCGGAGGGGACCCCCCTCCCCCCGGCCCCTTCCCCCGCGAGGGGCGAGGGGGAGAACGGCGCCACCGCCGACAGCCTCGCCTACGTCATCTACACCTCCGGCTCCACCGGCACCCCCAAGGGCGTGGCGGTGCCGCACCGCGCCGTGGTGCGCCTGGTCCGGGACACGCGCTACGTGGACTTCTCCCCGGACGGGGTCTTCCTCCATCTCGCGCCGGCGTCGTTCGACGCGGCGACCTTCGAGGTCTGGGGCGCCCTGCTGAACGGGGGACGGCTGGTGCTCCCGCCGCCGGGCGCGCCCACGCTGGAGGAGCTGGAGGCCACGGTCGCGCGGGAGGGCGTCACCACGCTCTGGCTCACCGCCGGGCTCTTCCACGTGGTGGTGGACGAGCGGCCGGGCGCGCTGGCCGGGGTGCGGCAACTCCTGGCCGGCGGCGACGTGCTCTCGCCGGACCACGTGAGGCGCGCGCTGGAGGCGCTCCCGGGGGTGCGCCTGGTCAACGGCTACGGCCCCACCGAGAACACCACCTTCACCACCTGCCACCCGGTCGCCCCGGCCGACCTCGGCGGCGGGAGCGTCCCCATCGGCCGGCCGGTCGCGGGCACGCGCGTCCTGGTACTGGACGCGGCGCTCCAGCCGGTCCCGGTGGGCGTCCCGGGCGAGCTGTACGCGGGGGGCGAGGGGCTGGCGCGCGGCTACCTGGGGCGGCCGGGGCCGACGGCCGAGCGCTTCGTCCCCGACCCCACCGGCGCGGAGCCGGGGGCGCGCCTCTACCGCAC
>DATABU010000467.1:0-2703 GCA_036259415.1 Longimicrobiaceae bacterium | reverse complement strand
GACCCGCGCCGCGGCGGGGGCGCAGGCGCCGAGGAGCAGGGCCAGGGAGCAGGGGGCGATGCGGGTCATCGGGTGTCCTCCGGCGTGGGGTGGGAGGGCGAGCGGGCCCCGGCGGGCGGAGCGGGAGGGAGCGGCGGGACGGTCGCCCGCAGCTCCCCGCGGGCGAGCGCCTCCACGTTGCGGGCCACGTCGCCGCTCTCGCGGGCGCGGATGGCGCGGACCACCAGGCCGTCGTGCAGCACCGCGTCGGCGAGGAGCGCGACCTCCCCGTCGCGGCGCGCCATGCGGGGCACCTGGCCGCGCGGGTCCAGCGGCGCCAGCTCCTGCGCGAAGCGCCACGCCGCCGTGCGGGCGTCGTCCATGGCGAAGCCCACCATGCGCAGCTCCAGCTTCGGGGCCAGCCCCGAGAGCGCCGCCACGTCGGGCGACAGGCCGTCCACCTCCTGCTCCACCAGCGGGGTGAGCGAGGCCAGCACGTCGTTGATGCGGTCGAAGTCGCCCCGCAGCGGCGCCAGCTCCGCCCCGGGGCAGACCCGCGCCGCGGCGACGCCCAGGTCCAGGTTGATGTGGGCGTTCATCCCCGCCAGCAGGTGCTGCAGCACGATCGGGTGCGGGTCGGCCGCCGCCTCGAAGGCGCGCAGCCAGGCGCGCGAGGGGAGCTCGCCCGCGCGGTACAGGTCGTAGGCCGCCAGGTAGCGGCCGGCGAACGCCACGTCCAGCCGCTCCATCCGCTCCCCGTCGTCGAACCGCCCCTCCGCGATCCCGTCGCGCACCGCCAGCGTCACCCGGAGGTAGAGCGCGGCGAAGTAGCCCAGGCGGTCGGCGCGGGCGATGCTGTCCTCCACGATCGCCTCCAGCCGGGCGATCACCTCGTCGATGGTGGTGGGGAGCATGGGCCGGGGCGGAAGGGGGAGGGTGCCTGCCGGGCCGCGGGGCCCGACAGGCAAGATGCTGCCAGGAGGGGGCGCCGAAAAGGGCGGCGCGTCAGGTCGCGGCCTGGCCGGCCGCCACCCGCTTCACCAGCGTCCCGGCCGGGATCGAGGCGTTCGCGTCCGCCACCTGGTTGATCAGCGCCAGCTCGGCGATGGGCACCACCGAGGGGTAGCGCCGGTTGAACTCCGACAGCGTCATGGCCCGGTCCAGCCGCACGATGTCCAGCCGGTTCGGCTGCGCGGCCAGCGCCCGCGCGTCGGTCAGCGGCGCGAAGGTGCCGATCACCTGCCGGAACAGCCGGTCGTAGCTGCCGAAGGCGCTGGCGGAGGTGTAGGCCAGGAGCTGGTACACCCGCCCGCCGTACTCCAGGAAGGCCACCTCCCCCGCGACCACGCCCTGCTGCGTCTGCGCCTGGAACGAGCTCCCCGCCACCGGGATCCCGTTCACCCGGTCTCGGAAGGTCTGCCCCACCTGGATCCCCTGCTGGCCCAGGAAGCGCTGCGCCGCCTCCTCCGCGCTCCCCGTCCCGGCCAGGGTGAGCTGGATCACCGCGTCCTGCCGCGGGCTCCCCGCCAGCACCGCCTGCGGCAGGTTCTGCGTCTGCCATCCCTGCGGGAACTGGAGGCGGAACCGGAGCTCCGGGTGCAGGAACACGCCGTCCTGGAAGAAGCCGTTCCGCGGGTTCTCGCCGTACACCAGCCCGTCGATCTGCCCCAGGTACTCCGCGCGCCGCAGCGCCAGCCGCTCTACGCCGGGGACGGTGTCCGCGCGGGCCCGCGCGGCCCGGATGCGCTCCTCCGGGGCCGGGTGGGTGGAGGCCCACGAGGGCACCGGGCTCTGCCCCTGCGTGTCGCCGATGCGCTGGAGCGACGCGAAGATGTCGTCCATCTCGCGGACGTCGTACCCCTCGCGCAGGGCGTACTTGAAGCCCAGCTCGTCCGCCTGGCGCTCCGCGTCGCGGCCGTGGCTCAGGAAGAGGAGCTGCAGCCCGCCCGAGGCCAGCCCGCCCAGCTGCTGCGCCGCCGAGGGGAAGAGGATGGACCCGACCCCCAGCCCGAGCTGCGCGAGCTGCGCCCGGGTGATCTGGGTCACCGAGTGGCGGGCGGTCACGTGCCCGATCTCGTGCCCCAGCACCGCCGCCAGCTCCGCCTCCGAGTCCATCAGGTTCAGCATCCCCCGGGTCACGAAGATGTAGCCGCCGGGGAGGGCGAAGGCGTTGGGGGTGGCGTCGTCCACCACGCGGAAGGCCCAGGGGAGGCCGGGCCGCTCCGACTCGGCCGCCAGCCGCGCCCCCAGCCGCTGCACGTACGCCTGCAGCGCGTCGTCGTCCACCAGGCCGAGGCTCTGCGCCGCCTCCTGCGCGGCCTGCTGCCCCATCTGGATCTCCTGCGACTCCGAGACCAGCGCGATCTGGCGCTGGCCGGTCACGGGGTTGATGACGCACCCCGGGAGCCCCGCCCCCAGCAGGGCGGCCAGGGCGAGCACGCGCAGCTTTCGCAAGGGCACGGGAATCATGCGTCTCCTCCGTCGGGGCCTCGGTTGCCTGCCGCCGCACCGCGCGGCGGAAGCGGCGCGAGGGGCAAGAACCGCTCCGGGGGATCCGGGGTGGCCGGGGGCGCGCGTCAGGGCGCCCAGGCAGCCTGCACGGTCGCCGCGCCCACCGCGTCCGCGCCCCGGTAGCCCGCCTCGAAGAGCAGGTCCGCGTTGCCGAAGAAGGCGGCCAGGAGCGGGGGGTCGCCGGCCAGGAGCGCCGCGGCGGCCCCCGTGTCC
>DATABU010000466.1:0-2191 GCA_036259415.1 Longimicrobiaceae bacterium | reverse complement strand
GTGGCGTCGCTCTTTCTGCCCTATCACCCCTGAACTGCAACTGCGGGGGTGGGCGTGCCCCTCGCTGGCGCTCGGGTCGGGCTGCGGCTCCGTAAGCGGGCAGACTACGCCCGCTAACGGAGGCGAGCCCCGACGGAACTGCTGTCGGGTCTCGCCGCTTCGCGCTCGCATCCCTCACGCGGGCGCCCAGCCGGGGCGGGCCGGATCAGCGGCCGGTGGAGATGGGGACGTTGAAGCCGGCCACCAGGCGGAAGGGGACGTAGTCGTCCACACCCGTCCAGCGCGCCTCCACGAAGGGGCGCAGGCTGGTGCCGCGGACGCGGCCGCTCTCCAGGCCCACGAACAGGTTGTAGCCCACCTCGGTGTCGGTCTCGTCCCCCGGCTCGTCCGGGTCGTCGCGGCTCAGCAGCGCCGCGCCCACGCCCCCGTAGAGCCCGGCCAGGTCGTCCGGCCGGAGCATCAGGTCCGCGTTGAGCTGCCACTCGGAGGGGCCGTCGTCGAAGAACACGTCGGCGCTGGGGACCAGCAGCAGCTGCGGGACCACCGGGATGCGGAGCTGCGCCCCGGCGCTCCCCACGCCCTCCTCGAAGTCGTAGCCGCCGCGCACCCCGAAGCGGGCGGCCTCCCAGCGCGACGGCGAGCGGTCGGTGACCACCACCCAGCTCCGCGAGCGGTCGCGGCACTCCGTCCGGTTGCCGCGGGTGCGGCACTCCTGGGCTTCCAGCACCTGCGGCCCGGCCAGGGCCAGCAGCGCGAGGCAGACGAGCGAGCGAGTCATGGCATCCTCCTCCTTCGGGTTCCTGCGGGGCCGCGCCCCGCGTGGGCGTCAGGAGGTAGGATACCCGCCGGGGCGCCGATGGTTGTAGCTACGGGCGGCCGAAGCGCGCGGCCAGGAAGCGGTCCAGCCCGTCCAGAGCCGCGGGGAGCCCGGTGCGCCCGTATCCGATGCGGAGGTGATTCCCGGGGTAGTCCATCAGCGTCCCGGGGAGCACCAGCACCCCCTCCGCCTCCCGCAGCTCGTCCGCGAACGCCTCCACGTGCACCTCCGGCGCCAGCCGGGGGAAGGCGGTGCTGCCGGCGCGGGGGCGCGTCCACTCCAGCACCCCCTCCCAGCGCCTGAAGAACGGGTCCAGCAGCTCCAGGTTGCCGCGCACGATCCGGCGGCTGCGCTCCAGCACCGCCTCGCGGGCGCGCAGCGCCATCAGCGCCAGCAGCTCGCTGGGCGCCGAGCAGCAGATGGAGGTGTAGTCCTTGTACGAGGCGATGCGGCGCAGCAGCTCGGCGTCGTGCGTCGCCAGCCACCCCACGCGCAGCCCCGCCAGCGCGAACGACTTGGACATCACTCCCAGGCTGAAGCCGCGCTCGTACGACTCCACCGCCGCGGGGAGGCGGTCGGCGGGGTCGTGCTCCAGGAAGCGGTACACCTCGTCCGAGAAGAGCAGCACCCCCGCCTCGCGCGCGAGCTCCACCAGGCGCGTCCACTCCTCGCGCGAGGGGAGCGCACCCGTGGGGTTGTGCGGGTAGTTGACCACGATTGCGCGGGTGGCGGGGCTCAGCGTCGCGCGCAGCAGGTCCGGGTCCAGCGCCCAGCCGCGGTCCGGGTCCAGCGGGAGGAGGTCCACCTCCGCCCCGGTGCTGCGCGCCACCTCGTAGAGCGACTGGTAGCCGGGCCAGGTGACCGCCACGCGGTCGCCGGGGCCCAGCGCCGCGCGCATGAACACGTAGATGGCCTCCTCCGCCCCCGCGAACACCAGCACCTCCTCCGGCGACACGCCCTCGTACAGGGAGGCGATCTCCGCGCGGAGCAGGGGGTGCCCGGCGGCCTCGGTGTAGCCGAGCTTGAGGCCGTCCCAGAGGGCGCGCGTCTCCGGGTCCGCCATCTCCAGCAGCTCGGACATGGGGAGCGCCTCCACGTCCGAGGTGCAGAGCAGGTGGGGGGCGGCGAACTCCCAGCGGGCGAGGTAGCGTTCGAGCTTGAAGTCGGGGATGGCCATGGATTGAACGGGAAAGGGTTCGGGCGTGACCCTCGCTGGCGCTCGGGTCGGGCTGCGGCTCCGTAGGCCGGCAAACAACACCGGCCAACGGAGGCGAGCCCCGGGAAACTGCCCCCGGGTCTCGCCGCTTCGCGCTCGCATCCCTCACGCGGGGGCCCAGCCGGGGCCGGCAGGGTGAGGGCGGCCGTCGTCGTTCT
>DATABU010000465.1:0-5755 GCA_036259415.1 Longimicrobiaceae bacterium | reverse complement strand
GGCCATGCCGCGGCGCAGCGGGTCGCCCACCCAGGCGGCCAGCCGCTCCATGAAGCGCCACACGTCGCCGTCGCCGGGGCGGAGGTAGCTCTCCCGCGACGAGTCCGTGCCCATGCGCTCGAACACCTGCGTCAGCCACTCGGGACCGTGCCCTCCCACCTCCAGGTGCGTGAGCCAGCACTCCAGCTCCCCGGTGGGGACCACGAACACCCCGAAGGCGGCCAGGCCGTCCAGCAGCATCTCGGCGGCGGCGCGGTGCTCGCGCGGGAGGTTGTAGATGCCGCGGGCCTTGTAGTCCTCCCCGCGGAGCCTCTGCTGGAGCAGGGCGCGGGTCCGCTCCCAGTGCTCCACGAACAGGTCGGGGACGAAGGCGGAGCGGAGCAGGTCGCGGAAGTCGTCCTTGCCCTTGAGGATGTCCAGGTCCACCACCGCGGCGGCCGGGATCCCCATCTCCCGCAGCGGGCGGAGGATGCGGCGGATGGTCTGCTTGTTCTGGGCGTTCAGGAAGACGCAGCCGTCCGCGCCGCACCGCCCGGCCGCCAGCAGCCGCTCGTTGACCTCCTGGTAGAAGACCCGGTCGGCGTCGGCCTCGCAGACGATGGCGCCCTCGTGGAAGAGCGCCCCGAGCACGCCGGTGGAGCGCAGCAGCGGGTCGCGCATCATGGTCTGGAGCTTGTCGGAGTGCAGCAGCGTTGCGCCGGGGACCCCGCCCTTGTAGGTGAGGCGCACGATGTTGACGCCCTTCCCGGACTGGACGCACCCCATCAGGAAATCCGGGCTGTGCGTGGCCGCCAGCACCCGGGCGTCGCGGTCCGCCGCCAGCTGCGTGAGGCGCTTCCCCAGCTTGCGGGTGAGCGGGGGGTGCAGGAACGCCTCCGGCTCGTCCACCAGCATGATGCGGTAGTCGGCGCTGAGCACCGCCGCGGTGAGCCCGGTGAACGCCTTCACCCCGTCGCTCATCTCCTGGATGTCGGCGGCCGCCGCGTGGAAGGCGCGGGCGGCCTCGTCCAGCGACTGCTCCTCGCGGCCGTCCGCGGGCGCCCGCGGCGACATGCGGATGCGCAGGTGCGTCCCCCCGGTGGGGTCCAGCACGAAGTACAGCCCGAAGGCGTCGGCGGTGATCTCGCGGATGCGGGCGCGGGCGCCGTCGTCGCGGAAGAGCGCCGCCAGGTGGTTGGTGGGGTGCTGCTGCAGGTCGCCCATGGGGCGCGGGTAGGTGAGCGCCAGCCGCGTCCGCCCGTCCAGGCGGATGGTGAAGAGCGTGAAGAAGTCGCGCAGCAGGCGCGCCGTCTCCTCCTCCGTGGGCGGCCGGTCCGCGGCCAGGACGCGGAGCGTCTCGCGCAGGTCGATGAGCTGGTCGGTGGGCGGCTCCTCCACGTCGGTGGCGCGCTTCTTCACGTACTCGCCCACCGGCTTCAGGCGCGACACCCGCGCCCACCCCGCCGGCACCGCGTCGCCCTCCACCCGCCGGGCCTCCACCATCGCGGCGGCGTCCTCCGGCCCGGGGAGGTGCAACTCCATGTGCCCCACGATCCTCCGGCTCCCGGTGCCCCCCGTCTCCAGGAACTCCTCCACCTCGCGCAGTGCGAGGCTCTTCCCCGAGTTGTTGGGCCCCACGAACACGGTCATCGGCCCCGGGGCGAGCTCCAGGGGGAGCACGCTCCCGCTCGGCCCGAAGCGGAGGGCGAGGGTCTTCAGCATCGGCTCGGCCCCGTGCGGGGGATGGGGTGGTCCGCGGCCGGCGCGCCGCACGGGCGTCCGGGGCCGGGAAGGGAGCGGGGAGGTGGGACGGTGGAGGGCCCGCCGCGCTTCCGCTCTCCGGCCCGCAAACTTGCCAGAAACGCGCCAGCGCGGGGGACGGACGGGTGGCCCCGTCCCTTGACGCCCGGCCCGGCGCGGGGGATACCTTGTGGGACGCGGAAGCGTCCGCCGCGGGCCACCCCGATCCCCGAAGCGACCCGATGAAGACCCGATGCGCCGCCGCCCTGCTCGCGCTGCTCCCGGCCGCCGCGGCGGCGCAGACCGCGGACGGCGGCGAGTGGGTGGTCCGCCGCGGCGGCGACACCATCGCCACGGAGACGTACACCCGCACCCCCGGGCGGCTGCGGGCCGAGCTCGCCACCCGGATGCCCGTGCTGCGGCAGCGGACCGACGCCGAGCTGGCGCCGGACGCGACGGTGCCGCGCATGGCCTTCACGGTGCTCCCCGGCCGCGCGGGCGAGGCGGAGCCCACCGTGAGCGGCGCCGTCGTCTTCCGCGGCGACAGCGCGCTGGTGGAGGTACGCGGGCCCACTGCCGCGCCGCGCCAGCGCTTCGCGCCGGGGGATGGCGCGCTCCCGTACGTCAACCTCTCCGTCGCCCTGCTGGAGCAGACCGTGCGCCGGGCCCGCGCCCTGGGCGGGAGCCCGGCGCGGGTGCCGATGCTCAACCTCTCCGGGGGCAACACGTTCACGGCGACGGTCGTCTTCCCGTCGCCCGACTCGGCGACGGTGGAGGTCGGCGGGGTGACCCTCCGCTTCGGGGCGGATGCCGCCGGGCGGCTGCTGGGCGGGTGCGTCCCCGCGCAGGGGATCACCATGGAGCGCCGCGGCCGGCCGACGGAGTGCGCGGCGCCGCGGACGGACTACTCCGCGCCCGCCGGCGCGCCCTACCGCTCCGAGGAGGTGGCGGTGCGCACTCCCTCCGGGGTCGTGCTGGCGGGGACGCTGACGCTCCCCGGCGGCGCGCCGGAGCGGGTGCCGGCGGTGCTCCTGCTCAGCGGCTCGGGGCCGCAGGACCGCGACGAGCACAGCCCCGGGCTCCCCGGGTGGCGCCCCTTCCGCGAGATCGCGGACACGCTGGGGCGGCGGGGGATCGCCGTGCTGCGCCTGGACGACCGCGGGGTGGGCGGCTCCGGCGGGAGCGCCGCCGCCACCACGCTGGAGGAGTTCGCGGAGGACGCCCGCGCCGCCCTGGCGTTTCTGCGCGCGCGGCCGGAGGTGGACCCCCGCCGGACCGCCATCGTGGGGCACAGCGAGGGCGGCTACGTGGGCCCCATGGTGGCCGCGGGCGACCGCGGCCTGCGCGCGCTGGCGCTGGTGGCCGCGCCGGCGCGGACCGGGCGGGAGCTGCTGGAATACCAGAACCGCTTCGCCCTGGAGAGCGACAGCACGCTGGCCCCGCACGCCGACTCGCTCATGCACATGGCCGCCGCGCAGCGGGACTCGCTGGCGGCCTCCAGCCGCTGGTTCGGCTCGCTGATGGAGCACGACCCGCTCCCCTGGGCCCGCCGGCTGCGGGTGCCGGTGCTGGTGCTCCAGGGCGAGACGGACCGCCAGGTCCCCGCCGCCGAGGCAGAGGCGCTGGCGGCGGCGATCCGGGCCGGCGGCAACCGCGACGTCACGGTCCGCCTGCTCCCGGGCGTCAACCACCTCCTGGTCCGCGACCCGGACGGGCACCCGCGCGGGTACGCGGCGCTCCCCTCGCGCGAGGTGGCCCCCGAGGTCCTGGGCGCGCTGGCGGACTGGCTGGCGGAGAAGCTCCGTTGAGGCCGGCGCGCTTCGGGCGGCGCTTCGCCGCGCTCTTCGCCGCCGGCTTCGCGGGGGTGCTGGCGCTGGCCCCCACCCTCCCCGCGATGCTGCGCACCGCGCCCATCCCGCCCGAGGCGTGGGAGGCGCTCCCGCCCATGCCGGTGCTGGTGGCGCTCTCGCTGATCCAGCCGACGCTCCTGCTTGCCGGCGCCGTGGCGCTGGGGCTGGTGCTGGCGCCGGGGCTGGGCCTGCGCTCGCACCTCTCGGAGAGCGCGGCGGGCGAGGCGCCCGGGCTGCGCGCCCTCCCGCGCGAGGCGCCCCTCGCGCTGGCGCTGGGGACGGCCCCGAGCGTGCTGGTGCTGGCGCTCGAGGCGTGGGTCTTCCGCCCGTGGATGGGGGAGGCTGGGGCCGCGCTCGCCGCGGAGGGAGAGCGGACGCTGACCGTCACGCTGGCCGGCGTGCTCTACGGCGGGATCACGGAGGAGCTGATGATGCGCTGGGGGCTGATGTCGCTCCTGGCGTGGGCGGGGTGGAAGCTCTTCCGCCGCGGGCGGGGCGAGCCGGGCGCGGCGACGATGTGGGCCGCCGTCGTCCTCGCCGCGGTGCTCTTCGGGGCGGGGCACCTGGGCGCGGTCGCCACGGTCGCGCCGCTCACCACCGCGGTCGTCGCCCGCACCCTCGTTCTCAACGCCATCGCGGGGATCGCCTTCGGCTGGCTCTTCTGGCGGCGGAGCCTGGAGGCGGCCATGCTGGCGCACATGGCCGGGCACCTCGTCTTCACCCTTGCGGACGTGCTCGGCGGGGTGGCGGTGTGACTCGCCTGCTCATGCTTCGGCCCTCAGCCTTGTCGGCGTCGTCGGGACACGCTACGAATCAGCTCCTCGGGATCAAGCAGCCCCACGTCTCCCGGCTCCTGAACGGGCACGTCGAGGATTTTTCCGTGGATCGGCTGACCTCCTTCCTCCAGCCGGTCGCGTCCCTCCCGGCGGAACCCGCGGGCTGATATGTTGTTGCGTGCCGGGCGGCGGGACGCCGTCCGCATTCGCAGCAACGTGAACGACCGGGCGCGCGCGCCCGGCGCATCCCGCGAGGCTCACAGACATGGCCGGACCGGAATTCATCTACGTCATGAAGGACCTCCGCAAGGTGGTCCCCCCCAACCGCGAGATCCTCAAGGGGATCTGGCTCTCGTTCTACCCCGGCGCCAAGATCGGCGTGGTGGGTCCCAACGGCTCGGGGAAGTCGTCGCTCCTGCGCATCATGGCGGGGGTGGACCGGGACTTCAACGGCGAGGCGTGGCCCGCCGAGGGGACCCGCATCGGCTACCTCCCCCAAGAGCCCGAGCTGGATCCCGCGCTCGACGTGCGCGGCAACGTCGAGGAGGCCGTGAAGAGCCAGCGCGAGCTGATGCGGCGCTTCGACGAGATCAACATGAAGTTCGCGGAGCCCATGTCGGACGACGAGATGACGGCTCTGATCGACGAGCAGGCGCGGGTGCAGGACCAGATCGACGCGGCCAACCTCTGGGACCTGGACCGCAAGATCGAGATCGCCATGGACGCGCTGCGCCTCCCCCCGCCCGACGCGCGGGTGGAGAACCTCTCCGGAGGCGAGAAGCGCCGCGTGGCGCTCTGCCGGGTGCTGCTGGAGGAGCCCGACATGCTCCTGCTGGACGAGCCCACCAACCACCTGGACGCGGAGTCGGTGGCCTGGCTGGAGCACCACCTGGCGGAGTTCAAGGGGACCATCGTGGCGATCACCCACGACCGCTACTTCCTGGACAACGTGGCCCAGTGGATCCTGGAGCTTGACCGCGGAGAGGGGATCCCCTGGAAGGGGAACTACACCTCCTGGCTGGAGCAGAAGCAGGAGCGGCTGCGCAAGGAGGAGAAGCAGGCGTCCTCCCGCCAGCGCACGCTGGAGCGCGAGCTGGAGTGGGTGCGCATGGCCCCGCGCGCGCGCCAGGCCAAGAGCAAGGCGCGCCTGGGCGCCTACGAGCAGATGCTGAACGAGGACCCGCGCGAGAAGCTGTCGCGCGCCGAGATCGTCATCCCCAACGGTCCGCGCCTGGGCGACGAGGTGGTGGTGGCCGACGGCCTCGCCAAGGGCTACGGCGACCGGCTGCTCATCGACGGCCTCTCCTTCCGCCTGCCGCGCGGCGGGATCGTGGGCGTGGTCGGGCCCAACGGGGCGGGGAAGACCACCCTCTTCCGCATGATCACCGGCCAGGAGGAGCCCGACGGCGG
>DATABU010000464.1:0-7775 GCA_036259415.1 Longimicrobiaceae bacterium | reverse complement strand
CCGGGGGCCGCAGGCACGTTCTGTTTCCAGCCGAGATGCCATGCCCGAGCTTTCCGTCGGCGAGGTCGCGGCCCTGGTGGGGGGCGAGGTGGAGGGCGACGCCGCGCGGCGCGTCCGCGGGTTGGCGCCTCTCTACGAGGCCCGCCCCGACCACCTGTCGTTCGTTGCCAACCCCCGCGAACTCCCGTATGTTCATGCGTCCTCGGCCGGGGCGGTGCTGGTGGCGCGCTCGCTGGCGCGGCCGCTCCCCCCCGGCGCCGCCGCGGTCCGCGTGGACGACGTCCTGGCCGCGCTCGCCGCCGTGCTCCCGGTGCTGCACCCGCAGGCGGACGAGCCTCCCTCCATCCACCCCACGGCCGTGATCGGGGAGGGGAGCGAGCTGGGAGCGGAGGTCTCGGTGGGAGCCTGCGCGGTGATCGGACGGGGAGTGCGCATCGGCGACGGGGCCCGGATCGGGGCGCACGTGGTGATCGGCGACGGGTGTCACGTCGGCGCCGGATCGATCCTGCACCCGCACGCGGTGCTGTACCCGGACGTCCGGCTGGGCGCGGGGTGCACTGTGCAGAGCGGCGCCTGCCTGGGGCCGGACGGATTCGGCTACGCGTTCGTGGAGGGCGCCCACCGCAAGATTCCGCAGGTGGGCGGGGTGCGCGTCGGCGGCGGGGCGGAGTTCGGGGCCAACGCGACGGTGGACCGCGGCTCCATCGGGCAGACCTGGCTCGGCGACGGGTGCGCGACCGGCGACCTGGTGCACGTGGGCCACAACGCGCGGCTCGGCGCCTCGGTCCTGCTGGACGCCCACACCGGCGTAGCCGGCAGCGCGACGCTCGGCGACGGAGTGGTCGTCGGAGGGCAGGTCGCGATCGTCGGCCACCTCACGGTGGGCGACGGGGTGCGGGTGGCGCACCGGGGGGGGATCACCCACGACGTCCCGGCGGGCGAGTCGGTCGCCGGCACGCCGGCCCGGCCGCGGCGGGAAGCGCGCCGCGCCGACGCGCTGCTCTTCCGCCTGCCGCGGCTGGTGAAGCGGCTCCTGGCGCTGGAGCGGGCGGTTCTCGGCAGGGGGGCCCGCGGGGAGGGGGCGTGACGGGGACGGACATCGAGCGGCACGAGGTCATGGCAGAACTGACGGCGGGGGAGATCGCCCGGCAGGCGGGTGGCGAGGTCATCGGTGACCCGGGGCGGGTGGTCCGCGGGGTCGCGTCGCTCGATTCGGCCGGCCCGGAGGACGCCTCGTTCCTTTCGCAGGCCCGCTACCTCCCCCAGGTGGCGCGGACGCGGGCGGGCGTGGTGCTCTTCCCGCGCTCGCTCCCGTGCGAGCTCCCCGAGGGAACCACCGGGATCGTGGTGGACGACCCCTACGCTGTGCTGGTCGGCATCCTCCCCGTGCTGTACCCGGAGCGCCCCGAGCCGCCCGGCGTCCACCCCACCGCGGTGCTGGGCGAGGGGACGGTCCTGGGCGAGGGGGTGCGCGTGGAGGCGTACGCGGTGCTGGGGTGCGGCGTACGCGTCGGCGACGGGGCGCGCATCGGGGCGCACGCCGCTGTCGGCGACGGCTGCGAAGTGGGCGCCGGCACCGTGCTGCACCCGCACGTCACGCTATACCCGGGCGTGCGGATCGGGGAGCGGTGCACGGTGCACAGCGGCGCCCGGCTGGGCTCGGACGGCTTCCGCTTCGTCTTCATGGATGGTGGACACCGCAAGATGCCCCAGGTGGGCGGCTGCCGGATCGGCGACGACGTGGAGATCGGCGCCAACACCACGATCGACCGGGGCTCCGTGGGCGACACCGTGGTCGGCGACGGCACCAAGATCGACAACCTGGTGCAGGTGGGGCACAACGTCCGCCTGGGGAAGCACGTGCTGCTGATCGCCCAGGTGGGGATCTCCGGGAGCACGACGGTGGGGGACTATGCGGTCCTCGGGGGCCAGGCGGGGGTGGTGGGGCACGTCAACATCGGCGCGGCGGCCCGGGTGGCCGGCCGGGCCGCGGTGATGGCCGACGTCCCCGCCCGGGAGACGGTCTCGGGCTACCCGGCGCGCCCGCACCGGGAGGCGATGCGCGCGCAGGCCGCGCTCTCCCGCCTCCCCGGGCTGATGAAGCGGGTGCAGGAGATCGAGGCCGCGGTGTTCGGGAAGGGAAGGCGGGAGGCCGGGGCGGCCCCCGGACGCGACAGCGACGCAACGGAATGAGCACGCCGAGACAGAACACGATCCGGGCCTCGCGAGAGGCCGAGGGGGTGGGCCTCCACACGGGGGCGTCCACCCGCCTGCGCTTCCTCCCGGCCCCGGTGCACACCGGCGTCGTCTTCCGCCGCGTGGACCTCCCCGGCTCGCCGGAAGTGCCGGCGCTGGTCGCGAACGTGGTGGACACGGACCGCGGCACCACCCTCGGGGTGGGCGAGGCGCGGGTCCACACCGTGGAGCACCTCCTCGCGGCGACCGTGGCGCTGGGGATAGACAACCTGGTGGTGGAGCTGGACGCGCACGAGCCCCCCGCGGGCGACGGGAGCGCGAAGCTCTTCCACGACCTGCTCTCCGGGGCGGGAGTCGAGGAGCAGGACGCCCCGGCGCGGGTGCTCGCCATCGACGAGGCGTTCTCGGTGGAGGAGAAGGGGGCGAGCTACGTGGTGGCGCCCTCGCCGGACTACCGGGTCTCCACCACCATCGAGTTCGAGCACCCGCTGATCCTGCGTCAGTTCGGCTCGTTCCGCATCACCCCGGAGAGCTTCGGGCGGGACATGGCCCCGGCGCGCACCTTCTGCTACGAGCACGAGGTGGCGGCGCTCCGGGAGCGGGGGCTCGCGCGCGGCGGCACGCCCGACAACGCGGTGGTCCTCTCCGAGACCGGCCTGGTGGAGGGGATGCAGCTGCGCTTCCCCGACGAGTTCGTGCGGCACAAGACGCTCGACCTGGTGGGCGACCTGGCGCTGGTGGGGGCGCGCCTGGCGGCCCACGTGGTCGCGGAGCGCCCGGGGCACCGCGGCAACGTGGCGCTGGCCCGCGAGCTGGTGTCCCGCCAGGAGAAGAAGGCGCTGTCGCGGCCGATCCTGAACGTAGAGCAGATCATGCACTACCTCCCGCACCGCTACCCGTTCCTGCTGGTGGACCGGGTGGTGGAGTTCGAGGAGCGGAAGCGGATCGTGGGGCTGAAGAACGTGACCATCAACGAGCCCTTCTTCCAGGGTCACTTCCCGGGCCGGCCGGTGATGCCCGGTGTGCTCATGGTCGAGGCCATGGCGCAGGTCGGCGGGCTGCTGGTGCTGGAGAACGTGGAGAACCTGGAGGACAAGGTCATCTACTTCCTGGGCGTGGACGGCGTCCGCTGGCGCCGCCCGGTGACGCCGGGCGACCAGCTCCGCTTCGAGGTGGAGCTGGTGCAGGTGCGCGGCGCCACCGTGAAGATGCGCGGCGTGGGCACCGTGGACGGCCAGCTCGCCGTGGAGGCGGAGATGATGGCCCGCGTGGTGGATCGATGAGGGGGATGTCGACCTTGAGCGAAGTGCAAATCCACCCGACGGCGATCGTCGACCCGGCCGCGGAGCTGGGCGAGGGGGTTTCGGTGGGCCCGTACACCATCGTCGGCCCGCAGGCCCGGATCGGCCCCGGGACGCAGGTGGGCCCGCACGTACTCATCGAGGGCGATACCACCGTCGGCGCGGAGTGCGTGCTCTTCAACGGCGCCGTCCTGGGGACCGCCCCGCAGGACCTGAAGTACCGGGGCGAGCCCACGCGCCTGGTGGTGGGCGACCGGACCACGATCCGCGAGTACGCCACGCTGAACCGGGGGACCTCGGCGAGCGGGGTGACCACGGTGGGGAGCGACTGCCTGCTGATGTCGTACGTCCACGTGGCGCACGACTGCACCATCGGGGACCACGTGGTGCTCTCCAACGCGGTGAACATGGCGGGGCACGTGGCCATCGAGGACTGGGTGATCGTCGGCGGGATGACGCCGATCCACCAGTTCGTGCGAATCGGGCAGCACGCCTTCGTGGGCGGGCAGTCGCGCATCGCCAAGGACGTCCCCCCGTACGTGAAGGCCGCGGGGATCCCGCTGCAGCTGTACGGGCTGAACTCGGTCGGGCTCCAGCGCCGGGGCTTCTCCGAGGAGGTCCGGCGCGAGCTGAAGCGGGCGTACCGCCTGTTCTTCGCGTCGGCGCACAACACCACGCAGGCGCTGGCCCGCGCGCGCGACGAGCTGCGCGCCATCCCCGAGGTGGAGAACTTCCTCGCCTTCTTCGAGCGGAGCGAGCGGGGGGTGTCGGTTTGACCGGCCCGCTGCTCCCCGTCGGCGTCGTCGGGGTCGGCTCGCTGGGCTACCACCACGCGCGGATCCTGCGCGAGGTGCCCGGGGCCCGGCTGGCGGGCGTGTACGACGCCGACCCGGCACGGGCGGCCAGGGTGAGCGAGGAGCTGGGGGTGCACGCCTTCGGCGGGCTCGACGAGCTGCTCTCGGAGGTGGAGGGGGCGGTGGTCGCCGTCCCGACCTCGGAGCACGCGGCGGTGGCGCTCGCGGCGCTGGACCGCGGGGTGCACCTGCTGATCGAGAAGCCGATCGCGCCCACGCTGGAGGAGGCCGACCGGATCGTGGCGTCCGCGGAGGCGGCGGGCGTGCTGGTGGCGACGGGGCACGTGGAGCGCTTCAACGGCGCGCTGCGGGCCTGCGAGCCGTACCTGGACGTCCCCCGGTTCGTGGAGTCGCACCGCCTGGCGTCCTTCGCGGGGCGGGGGACCGACGTGGCGGTGGTGCTGGACCTGATGATCCACGACATCGACCTGGTGCTCAGCCTGGTGGGGAGCGAGGTGGCTTCGGTGCGGGCGGTGGGGGTCCCCATCCTCACCCCGAGCGTGGACATCGCCAACGCGCGCCTGGAGTTCCGGGACGGCGCGGTGGCGAACATCACCGCCAGCCGGGTCTCCATGGAGCGGACGCGCAAGATCCGCTTCTTCCAGAGCTCCGGCTACATCTCGCTGGACCTGGCGGCGGGGACGGGGGAGTTCCTGCGCCTGAAGCGGGGGGCGCGCCTCCCGGAGGGGGAGGTGGGCCCGGCCGCGCTCCTGGCGCTGGTGGACCGGGTGGAGCTGCGCGGGGACGGCACGGAGCCGCTGCGGGCGGAGCTGGAGGCGTGGGTCGGCGCGGTGCGCGGCGAGGGGCCGCTGGTGGTGAGCGGGCGCGACGGGCGCCGGGCCCTCGCCACGGCGCTGGAGATCATGGGGAGGATCGAGCACGATGTCGCTGCCTGGCAGCCCGCGTAGGAAGCCCCGGGCCAACGTCCAGGGCGGCACGCCTCCCCCCTCTCCCACGCGCCTGCTCGTCCTGCTGGTGGTCGTCGTCGGCGCGATCTGGTTCCTGCTGAGCAGGCTGGCGGTGTGACGGCGAGTGGACCGACGATCTTCATCGCGGCGGGCGAGCCCTCCGGCGACCTTCACGGGGCCGGGCTCGCCCGCGCTCTGCGTGCGCGCTTCCCGGACGCGCGGCTCCTGGGGCTGGGCGGGTCGCGCATGGCCGCGGAGGGGGTGGAGCTGCTCGCGGGGGTGGAGGAGCTGGCGGTGATGGGCTTCGTCGAGGTCCTCCGGCACCTCCCCTTCTTCGTGGAGCTGCGGCGCCGGGTCTTCGCCGCGCTGGAGAGCGAGGGGGTGGACCTGGTGGTGCCCATCGACTACCCGGGCTTCAACCTCCGCCTGGCGAAGCACGCGCGGGGGCGGGGGATCCCCGTGCTCTACTACGTCTCCCCCCAGGTGTGGGCTTGGCACGCGGAGCGCACCCGCGACATGGCCCGCGACGCGGACGTGGTGGCGGTGGTGCTCCCCTTCGAGGAGCGCTTCCTCCGCGACCGCGGCGTCAACGCCGTCTTCGTCGGACACCCGCTGCTGGACCTCCCCCCGAGCGGCGAGTCCCGGGCGGAGTGGGCCGCCTCGGCCGGCCTGGACGCGGACCGGCCCGTGCTCGCGCTCTTCCCCGGCTCCCGTCCCCAGGAGCTCCGCCGGCACCTGGCGCTGTTCTCCGGGGCGGCGGCCCGGGTCGTGGCGCGGGACCCGGCCGTGCAGCCGGTGGTCGGCGTCCCCGGCGACATGGACCGCGCCGCCTACGCGGGGACGCGGTGGCCGCTGGTCCCGGGCGCGTCGGGGCTGCTGGAGCACGCGGACGCGGCGCTGGTGAAGTCGGGGACGACCACCCTGGAGACGGCGCTCGCCGGCACGCCGGGGGTGGTGGCGTACCGGATGAACCCGCTCAGCTACGCCATGGCGAAGCGGCTGGTGAAGGTGCCGCACATCGCGCTCGCCAACCTGATCGCGGAGGAGCGGGTCTTCCCGGAGTTCGTGCAGGAGCGGGCGACGCCGGAGACGCTGGCGGCGGCGGTCCTGCCGCTCCTGGACCCTCGCTCGGACGAGCGGCGCGCGATGGTCGCGAAGCTGGCCGACATCCGGGGCCGGCTGGAGGGCGGGGAAGGGGGCGCGGCCGTACGCACCGCCGCGCTCGCCGCGGAGCTGCTGGGGCGCCATGGCGGACGTTGAGCTGAAGACGCGGCTGGTCGCCGGGGCGGGGGGCGGGCTCCTCTCCGCGCTCCTGGACACCTGCCGCGTCGAGCAGAAGGGGGTCGAGAACTTCGAGCGGTTCACCCGGCAGGGGAGGTCGGTCGTCTTCGTGCTCTGGCACGGGCGGCTCCTCCCCTGCACGTACTGGAACCGGCACCGGGACCTGGTCACGCTGGTGAGCCAGCACCGGGACGGCGAGTACATCGCCCGGATCGTGGAGCGCTGGGGGTACACCGCCGTGCGTGGCTCCAGCAGCCGGCGCGCGGCGGGGGCGCTGCGCGAGCTGGTGCGCCACGTGCGCGCGGGGCGGTCGCTCGCCGTCACCCCCGACGGCCCCCGCGGGCCGCGTCAGGTGATGAAGCCCGGCGCCCTGCTGGCGGCGCAGCTCGCCGGCGCCCCGGTGATCCCGGCCGCCGGCGGGGCCAGCCGCGGGTGGTGGTTCGGGAGCTGGGACCGCTTCCTGGTCCCGAAGCCCTTCGCGCGCGTCCGCCTCGTCTACGGCGAGCCCGTGCACGTCCCGCGCGACGCGGACGAGGCGGAGCTGGAGCGGATCGGGCGCGAGGTGGAGGCGAGGCTGAACGCGCTCACCGCGCTGGTGGACGACGAGGCGGCGTGGGCCCGGGCCTGAGGGCGCGCGCCTGGGTGGCCCGCTGGTGGGCGGGGGAGGCCGGCGTGGCCGGAAGCGCGCTCGACGCGGCGCTGGCCCCGGCCGAGCTGCTCTTTCGGGGGGGAGTGGCGGCGCGTAATCTTGCCTACGACCGTGGCTGGCTCCGCGCGGAGCGGGCGCCCGTCCCGGTGGTGAGCGTCGGCAACCTGGGCGTGGGCGGGGCGGGGAAGACGCCCGTCGCGGCCTGGATCGCGGCGCGGCTCCTGGCGCGGGGGCTGCGGCCGGCGGTGGCGCTCCGCGGCTACGGCGACGACGAGGTGCAGGTGCACCGCGAGCTGAACCCGGAGGTCCCCGTGTTCGCGGCGGCCCGGCGGGTGGACGCGGCCCGGGAGGCCGCCGCGGCGGGGCGGGACGTGGTGGTGCTGGACGACGGCTTCCAGCACCGCGCCCTCGCCCGCGACCTGGACGTGGTCCTGGTCTCGGCCGAGGGGTGGACGCCGGGGCGGCGCCTCCTCCCCCGCGGGCCCTGGCGCGAGGGGGCCGCCGGGCTCCGCCGGGCGGGGGTCCTGGTCGCCACCCGCAAGTCGGCGGACGCGGCGCGGGGCGCGGCCGTCGCCGCGGAGCTGCG
>DATABU010000463.1:0-2448 GCA_036259415.1 Longimicrobiaceae bacterium | reverse complement strand
ACCCCTCGCCCAGCCGCGAGGCCAGCTCGTCCAGCCCGGGGCCGGCGGGGGGCCCGGCGAGCGGGGCGGCGGCCACCCGGGCGAGCGCCAGCAGCCCCTCCGCCTCGCCGGCGCGGTCGGGGTCGCGGAACAGTGGCGAGGTGGAGGCCGCCGGGTCCAGGGCGCGCAGCTCCGCCTCGACGGCGCGCAGGCGCTCCACGTCCGCGGCGAAGTCGGCGATCAGCGCGTCCACGTCGGGGGCGGAGTCGGCCTCCAGCGCCTCCTCCAGCCGGCGGGTGCGGATCCCCTCCCCCTCCCAGCGGAGGATGGCCGTGCCCAGCGCCCGGCGCCACGGCGCCGCCTCCACCATCTCCGCGACGGTAAGGGTGATGTCGGAGAGGAAGGCGCCGAACTCGTCCGCCGCCGGGCCGCGCTCCGGGAGCATCCCCAGGAGCGGCGCCACCTCCTCCGCCTGCACCGGCCGCCCCTCCGCCTCCTGGAGCGCCAGCACGCGGTTCAGCCCCCCCTGCAGCTCGCGCACGCTCTCCCACCCCAGGCCGCCCAGCGCCTCGGCCACCCCGGGCGCCAGCACGGCGTTGCGCTCCGCGGCCATCCGGCGCGCGATGGCGACCCGCGTCTCGGTCTCGGGCGGGGCCACGTCCACCAGCAGCCCCGCGGCCAGGCGGGAGACCAGGCGCGGGTCGAGCCCCTCCACCTCCTGCGGAGGCCGGTCGGAGGCGAGCACCACCTGGGCGCCGGCCCTCCCCATCTCGTCCCATACCCGCAGCAGCTCGTCCTGGGTGCGCCCCTTCCCCCCCAGGAACTGCACGTCGTCCAGGAGGAGCAGGTCCAGGCTGCGGTGCTCCTCGCGGAAGGCGTCCAGCGTCCCCCCGGCGATGGCGGCGCTCACCCCGTCCACCAGCTCCTCCACGGTGCGGTACGCCACCCGCAGCTCCGGGCGCACCACGCGCGCCAGGTGCCCCACGGCGTTCAGCAGGTGGGTCTTCCCCATCCCCGGGCCCCCGTAGACCACCAGCGGGTTGTAGCTCGTCCCCGGCGACTCCGCGGCGCGGCGCGCGGCGGCCGCGGCCAGGCGGTTGCTCGGCCCGACCACGAAGCCCTCGAAGGTGAGGCGGGGGTCCAGCGGGGAGGTCATGCGGCTACCGGGCGTCCGCGGCGGCCGTCAGGGGACGGTTGAAGCGCTGGGAGAGGCGGCGGAGGACCTGCTCGCTGATCCCGCGCAGGGTGTCGAACACCCCGGCGCCGGCCAGGGCGCGGGCCTCGAAGCGCGGCAGGTCGCGGTAGTTGAGCAGGTCGTCCATCTCGTCCGGCGAGAGCACGTCGGGGAGGGCGCGCTTGTTGTACTGCAGCACGATGGGGATGGTGCGCGGGTCGGTCCCCTGCTCCAGCAGGTTCACCTGCAGGTTGCGGAAGCTCTCCAGGTTCTCGTCCTGCTGCATCCGCTGCGAGTCGGCCACGAACACCACGCCGTCGGCGCCCTGGAGCACCAGCTTGCGGGTGGCGTCGTAGTACACCTGCCCCGGGACGGTGTAGAGCTGGAAGCGCGTCTGGAACCCCGAGATCGCCCCCAGCTCCAGGGGGAGGAAGTCGAAGAAGAGCGTCCGGTCGGTCTCCGTGGCCAGCGAGATCATCCGCCCCTTGCGGTCGTCGGGGACCTGGGAGTGGATGTACTGCAGGTTGGTCGTCTTCCCCGACCGCCCGGGGCCGTAGTAGACGATCTTGCAGGTGATCTCGCGGGTCGAGTAGTTGACGAGCGACATGGGCTCAGCTCACCGGGTCTCCGAAGAAGTGGTCCAGCCCGGCCTCCAGGTCGCGCTCGAAGGCCGTGGCGTCCGCCGTGGGGCGGGCCTCCCGCCAGCCGGGGAGCGCCGCCACCTCCTGCATGAGCGTGTCGAAGAACACCCGCACCAGCCCGATGGAGGAGTCCTCGCCGAAGACCGCGATCAGGATCAGCTCCTCGGACGGCGTCTCGAAGGAGCCGATGAACACCTGGTCCTTGCCGCCCCCCTGGTGCAGGTGCTTGAAGCCGCTCTGCCGGAGGAGCACCGCGATGGCCCGCGACGAGGCGTGGATCCCCGCCCCCAGCGCCGCCACCCCCATCACGTCCAGCGCGCGAGCGAAGCCCCGCTGCGCCAGCACCTGCCCGCTCTCGTTGATGAGCAGCACCAGCCGGGTTCCCGCCTCGCGGGCGAAGCGCTCCACGGGGCCCGCCAGGTCGCCGACGAAGCGCTCCAGGTCGGTGCGCCTCATGTCGAACGGCCAGGTTCGGGCGTGCCCCCGCTGGCGCGGGGTCGGGCTGCGCGCGCCGTAGGGAACGACACCACCGTTCCCAACGGCGCCGAGCCCCGCGGTACTGCTGCGGGTCTCGGCCCTGCCGAGCGCGCATCCCTCACGCGGGCGCCCGCGCCGGGGCCGGCGCCCCGCCGTTCGCGGTTCTCCCCTCCCCCC
>DATABU010000462.1:0-9485 GCA_036259415.1 Longimicrobiaceae bacterium | reverse complement strand
GGCGCGCCCCCCTCGCCGCCCGGCGTGGGGGGCGCGCGCGTCCCCGGAGACGCACGTTTACAGCGTTCAGTATTGACTAAACATGCGGCGCGACCTATCTTCTACGCCCCCGCAGCAGGAGCGAAGCCGCTCCGCCCCACCCGCCGTACCCCGTCCCGGCCGGCCCGACGCGGAGGGAAGGAAAGCGTGCAAGCAAGTGCTTGCTTTATGGTCGCGCCCCTGCTAGATTGCCCGCCATGGACGTACGTGAGAAGCTGCTCCACGCGGCGCTGCGGGTGTTCGAGGAGGCGGGCTCCCGCGGCGCGACCACCCGCCGGATCGCCGGCGAGGCGGGGGTCAACGAGGTCACCCTCTTCCGCCACTTCGGCTCCAAGGCCGCCCTGCTCACGGAGGCGCTGCAGTGCGCCGCGAGCCGGGACCCCGCCTCCGTGCTCCCGGAGACGCCCCGGGACCCCGCGGCCGAGCTGGCCGAGTGGTGCCGGGTGCACCTGGCGCACCTGCGGCGGTCGCGCTCGGTGATCCGCACCTGCATGGGCGAGTTCGAGCAGGCCCCGGAGATGGCCGGCTGCGTGGGGGAGGCCCCCGCGCGTGCCGCCGACGAGCTGCACGACTACCTGCTCCGGCTGCGGGAGCGCGGGCTGGCCGCCGCGGAGTTCGACGCCCGCGCCGCCGCCGCCATGCTCATGGGCGCGCTCTTCAGCGACGCCATGGGGCGCGACATCATGCCGGACCGCTTCGGCTACGCGCCCGAGGAGGCGCCGGCGAAGCTGGTCCCGCTCTTCCTCCGCGCCATCGGCGCGGCGCCGGGCCCCCGGGCGGAGCGGGGGGAAGCTGCAGACCCGACCCTTACGCAGGCTTCGGATAGATGATGCGAAACGCAGGGTGGTGGAGACGGGGCGGGGCGGTGGTCGCCCTGGCGCTCGCGGCGGCCGCGCCGCTGGGGGCCCAGGCGCCCGCGGCGCGGCCGCTCACGCTGGAGGAGGCGCTGCGCCTGGCGGGGTCCACCAGCGAGCAGGTGGAGATCGCGCGCGCGGGGGTGACCCGCGCCCGCGGCGACCTGCTGCGCGCGCAGTCGGCGCGGCTGCCGCAGCTGAACGGCTCCGCGGGGTACTCGCGCGCGCTCGCCAGCCAGTTCGAGGGGCTGGGCGGCGCGGGGCCCGACACCGCGCAGGCCGCGCCGCCGTACTGCCAGGGCGACTTCGTGGCGGACCCCACGCTCCCCGTCGAGGAGCGGCTCCGGCTGGCCGAGCAGCGGCTGGGGTGCCCCCCGGGGGGCGCCTTCGGCGGGCTGGACTTCGGCAACATCGGCTTCGGCGCCGAGAACACCTGGAACCTGGGGCTCAACCTCAACTGGGCGGTGTTCACCGGCGGTCGCAACGAGGCGCAGACGCGCATCGCGCGCGCCGGCCGCGAGGTGGCCGAGATCGGGGTCACCTCCGCGCAGGCGCAGAGCCAGCTGGACGTGACGCAGGCGTACTTCGACGCCCGCCTGGCCGACCAGCTCCTGGAGATCGCCCAGGCGACGCTGGCGCAGGCGGAGGAGACGCTCCGCCTGGCCGAGCTGGCGCGGCAGGTGGGGCGGCAGTCGGAGTTCGAGGTGCTGCGCGCCCGGGTGGCGCGCGACAACCAGCGCCCGGCGGTCATACAGCGCCGCACCGCGCGCGACCTGGCGTACGACCGGCTCCGCATCCTCCTGGACCTGCCGGACGGGGAGGCGCTGGAGCTCACCACCCCGCTGGACGCGTCGGAGCCGCCGGTGGCGGCCCCGGACACGGCGACCGGCCGCGCCCCGGTGCGGCAGGCCGAGCAGCAGGTGGCGGTGCAGCGGGCGCAGCTCGCCGTGGCGCGGTCGCAGCGGCTCCCCAGCGTCAGCCTGACCTCGCAGTACGGGCAGGTGGCGTACTCCGCCGACCCCTTCCCGCCGCTGGACGGCTTCCGGGACAACTGGACGGTGGGGGCCTCGCTGCAGCTCCCCGTCTTCACGGGCGGGCGCATCCGGGGCGAGGTGCTCGCGGCCGAGGCGGGGGTCACCGAGGCGCAGGCCCAGCTCCGCCAGGTGCGCGAGCTGACGGAGCTGGACACCCGCAGCTCCTACGCGCAGCTGGAGGCGGCGAGGGCCACCTGGGAGGCGAGCCAGGGGACGGTGGAGCAGGCGGAGCGGGCGTACTCCATCGCCGAGATCCGCTTCCGCGAGGGGATCTCCACGCAGCTGGAGCTGACGGACGCGCGCATCCTGCTGGAGCAGGCGCGCACCAACCGGGCCTCCGCCGCGCGCGACCTGCAGGTGGCGCAGGTGCGGGTGACGCTCCTCCCCTACCTCCCCGTGTCCACGGCGGGCGGGTCGACCCCGAACGCCGGCGGCGGGGTCCCGAACGGCGCCGGGCGGGCGGGCGCGTCCGCCTCGCAGCCCCAGACTGCGCAGGGACAGGGGGGGGCGGCCCCGCAGGGCGGGGCCGGGATCCCCGGGCAGGGCTTTCCGTGAGCGGGCGTCGGACCACCATGAGCGCGAGGAACGGAGCGATGACGGATAGAGCGAAGCGGACGCTGGCGGGCCTCGGCGCGGTGGCCGCGGCGGCGCTCGCGGCCGGCTGCGGGGGCGGGGCCGACCCGGCGGACGCGCGGGAGCCCTCGGCGGTGACGCTGGGCCGGGAGAGCGTGCTGGTGGTGAGCACAGGGGAGCTGCGCAGCGGGCCCCCCATCTCGGGGACGCTGGCCGCCGAGCGCGAGGCCACGGTGCGGGCGGAGCTCTCCGGGCCGGTGCTGGAGGTGATGGCGGACAGGGGGGAGGCGGTGCGGAAGGGGCAGGTGCTGGCGCGCATCGACGACGCCGCGCTGCGCGACGCCGCGCTCTCCGCCCAGTCGGCGGTGCGCTCCGCCACGGCCGCGCTGGAGACTGCGAGCCGCGACGTGGAGCGCAACTCCCGGCTGGCCGGGGCGGGCGCCATCGCCGAGCGCGACCTGGAGCAGGCGCGCAACGCGCAGAGCCTGGCGCAGGCCCAGCTCGCCGACGCCCGCGCCCGGCTCACCCAGGCGCAGGAGCAGGCGGGGAAGGCGGTGGTCCGCGCCCCCATCACGGGGGTGGTGAGCGCGCGGCCCGTCAACGCGGGCGACGTGGTCACGCCGGGGACCGCGCTGTTCACGGTCGTGGACCCCGGGAGCATGCGGCTGGAGGCCGCGGTCCCCGCGGCGCAGCTGGGCCAGGTGCGCGTGGGCGCGCCGGTCCGCTTCACGGTGAGCGGCTACCCGGGGCGCGTCTTCACCGGGCGGGTGGAGCGGGTCAACCCCGCCGCCGACCCGGCGACCGGTCAGGTCCCGGTGTACGTCTCCATCCCCAACTCGGACGGGACGCTGGTCTCCGGCCTCTTCGCCGAGGGGCGGGTGGCCGCGGAGGAGCGGCAGGCGCTGCTGGTGCCCGCCGGCGCGGTGACGGAGCAGGCCGGCGCGCGCGCGGTGCTGCGCCTCCGCGGCGGCAGGGTGGAGCGGGTGCCGGTGCAGGTGGGGGGCACCGACTCCGCGACCGAGCAGGTGGAGATCGTCTCGGGGCTGGCCGCGGGGGACACGGTCCTCGTGGGGGCCGCCACCGGGACCACGCCGGGGACGCAGGTCCGCGTGGGGCGCCCGGCGCCCGCGCCGGCCCGCTAGGAGGGAGCAGCCATGTGGATCTCCGACTTCGCGATACGACGGCCCATCATCACCATCGTCACCATGCTGGCGCTGGTGGTGTTCGGGGCCTTCGCGCTCTTCAACCTGGACACCGACGAGTTCCCCGAGGTGAACCCGCCGGTGGTCTCCGTGGCCATCCCCTACCCCGGCGCCTCGCCCGACGTGGTGGAGCGCGAGGTGGTGGAGCCCATCGAGGAGGCGATCTCGGCCATCAGCGGCATCGACCGCATCAACTCGCAGTCGCTGGACGGCTTCGGCATCATCATCGCCGAGTTCGACTTCGAGAAGGACCTCCAGCAGGCCACGCAGGACATCCGCGACGGGATCTCGCAGATCCGCGGCGACCTGCCGACGGAGATGGAGGAGCCCATCCTGACGCGCTTCGACCCGCAGGACCTCCCCATCGTCTCGCTCACGCTCACCTCCGAGCGGCTGGGGGCGGCGGAGCTCACCCGACTGGCCGACCCCGGGATCACCCGCGAGCTGCGCGGCATCCCCGGCGTGGCCGAGGTGGAGGTGGTGGGCGGGCTGGAGCGCGAGCTGGTGGTGGAGCTGCGCCCGCAGGCCATGCAGGCGGCCGGGATCAGCGTGGGGCAGGTGGTGCAGGCCATCCAGGCGCAGAACCTGGCCGTGCCGGTGGGGCGGCTGGAGGGGAGCCTGGACGAGCGCACCATCCGGCTGCGCGGGCGGCTGGACACGCCGGAAGACTTCACGCGGCTGGTGGTGGCGCAGCAGGGCGGGCGCATCGTCCGGCTGGGCGAGGTGGCGGCGGTGCGCGACGGCACCGAGGAGCAGCGCACGCTGGCGCAGTTCAACGGCCGCGAGGCGGTGGGCGTCAACATCACCAAGGCCCAGGGCTACAGCACCACCGCCGTCTCCGAGCAGGTGCTGGAGCGGGTGCGGGCGCTCCAGGGCACGCTCCCGGAGGGGGTGGAGTTCCGGGTGGTGCAGAACGCGGGCGAGCGGGTGGAGAGCTCGGTCTCCAACGTCCAGGAGACGCTGATCGAGGGCG
Organism: Longimicrobiaceae bacterium; assembly: GCA_036259415.1. Lineage (GTDB taxonomy): Bacteria > Gemmatimonadota > Gemmatimonadetes > Longimicrobiales > Longimicrobiaceae > JAFAYN01. The sequence goes on along the minus strand of DATABU010000462.1, from coordinate 4,810 downwards.
CCATCCTCACCGTGCTGGTGGTGTTCCTCTTCCTGAACTCCTGGCGCTCCACGGTCATCACCGGCCTGGCGCTCCCGGTGTCGGTGCTGGCCAGCTTCGTGGCGGTGTGGGCCTACGGCTTCACGCTGAACACCATGAGCCTGCTGGGGCTGTCGCTGGCCATCGGCATCCTGATCGACGACGCCATCGTCGTGCGCGAGAACATCGTGCGGCACGTGGAGATGGGGAAGGACCACTACACCGCCGCCCGCGAGGGGACGGCGGAGATCGGGCTGGCGGTGGCGGCCACCACCTTCTCCATCGTGGTGGTGTTCATCCCCATCGGCTTCATGAGCGGGATGGCGGGACAGTGGTTCAAACCGCTGGCGCTCACCATCGCCTGCTCGGTGCTGGTGTCGCTCTTCGTGTCGTTCTCGCTGGACCCCATGCTCTCCGCCTACTGGGCCGACCCGGAGCTGGAGGACCACCAGAAGAGCCGGCTGACGCGCTGGCTGGACGGCTTCAACCGCTGGTTCGACCGCCAGGCCGAGGGCTACAAGCGGGTGATCGCCTGGGCGCTCGACCACCGGCTGGCGATGGTGCTGATCGCGGCCGGCTCCTTCTTCGGGGCGCTGGCGCTCCCCATGGTGGGGCTGGTGGGCGGGGAGTTCTTCCCCGTGCAGGACGTGTCCGAGTTCAACGTGACGGTGGAGACCCCCCCGGGGTCCAACCTGGCCTACACGCGGCTGAAGGCGGAGGAGGCGGCGGCGCTGGCCCGCTCGCACCCCGAGGTGGCGTACACCTACACCACCATCGGCGGGCAGAGCGGCTCGGTGGACGAGGCCAACGTCTACGTCCGCCTGCATCCCAAGGCCGAGCGAGACGTGCGGCAGAACGTGCTGGAGGCGCGGCTCCGCGAGCAGCTGAACGGCATCGGCGGCGCCACGGCCGGGGTGGCCTCCGGCGGCTTCGGCGGGCAGAAGCAGATCCAGATCCGCCTGCAGGGGCCTGACGTGGAGACGCTGAACCGGCTGGCCGAGCAGGTGATGGGCGAGGTCCGGCAGGTCCGCGGCGCGGTGGACGTGGGGCTCAGCACCAAGGGGCAGAAGCCCGAGCTGGACGTGGTGCTGGACCGCGGGCTGGCCGGGAGCCTGGGGGTGACGGCGGGACAGGTGGCGCAGGCGCTGCGGCCGGCCTTCGCGGGGATCGACGTGGGCGACTGGATAGACCCGCAGAACGAGACGCGCGACGTGACGGTCCGGCTCTCCCCGGAGTCGCGCGCGCGGGTCTCCGACCTGGAGACGCTCCCGCTCGCCGTGCAGGGGCCGCAGGGGCCGGTGACGCTCCCGCTGGGGCAGGTCGCCCGCGTCGAGCAGAGCCTGGGTCCGGCGCAGATCAACCGGCTCGACCGCGAGCGGGTGATCAACGTCGAGGCCAACACGCAGGGGCGCCCGCTCTCCGAGGTGGTCGCGGAGATCATGCAGCGGCTGGAGCGCGTGCCGGTGCCGGCGGGCTACGTGGTGTCGCAGGGCGGCGAGGCCGAGGACCAGGCGGAGGTGTTCGGCCAGATCTTCGCCGCGCTGGGGCTGGCGGTGATGCTCATGTACTTCGTGCTGGTGGTGCAGTTCGGGAGCTTCCTGGACCCGCTGGCGATCATGCTCTCGCTCCCGCTCTCGTTGATCGGGGTGATGCTGGCGCTGCTGCTGACGGGCTCCACGCTCAACATCATGAGCATGATCGGGGTGATCCTGCTGATGGGGCTGGTGGCCAAGAACGCCATCCTCCTCATCGACTTCGCCAAGTGGTCGCACGAGGCGGGGATGCCGCTCCGGGAGGCGCTGATCGAGGCCGGGCGCACGCGCCTGCGCCCCATCCTGATGACCACCTTCGCGCTGGTGGCGGGGATGCTCCCGGTGGCGCTGGGGACCGGCGAGGGCGCGGACTTCCGCGCGCCGCTGGGGCGGGCGGTGATCGGCGGGGTGATCACCTCCACCTTCCTGACGCTGCTGGTGATCCCCACCATCTACGAGATCCTGAGCGAGTGGCGCGACTGGCTCCTGCGGCGGGTCTTCCGCCGCGGCGGGGAGCCCGCGCGGCCCCACGCCCACGCCGAGCCGCGGCCCCAGCTGGAGCCCGCGTTCGAGCCGGGCGACTGAGGGGAGCCTGCGCCGCGGTGCGGTGTACTGGGAGCCGGTCCGGCGCCGGGGGCGACCCCGGGGCCGTTCCTGGGGGGCGGGGACGACCGCGGCGCCCGCCCCCGATACCTTGAGAAGTTCATGCGGCCGGGCCCGGGGCTCCCGGGTCCGGCGGTCTTTTTGGATGGAGCGGGATGGACGCGCAATCGAGAATCACGGGGGCCCTGGAGGACTCGCACCGGCCGCGGCGGAGCCTCTCGCCGCTGGGCCCGGCCGGGAGCTTCCTGGCGAAGCTGGGACGCAGGGGCGAGAGGGTCGCCGAGCACGCGGGGCAGATCGCGCTGCTGGCCTGGGGGATCATCTCCCTGACCTTCACCGGCAAGGTGTCGCTGCGCGAGATCCTGCGGCACGTGCACTGGATGGGGATCCAGAGCCTCCCCATCGTGCTGGTGACCTCCACCCTGGCGGGGGTCGTCACCTCGCAGCAGGGCGGCTACCAGTTCACCGGCTCCGTGCCGCTGTACATCCTGGGGAGCGTGGTGGTCTCCAGCGTGGTGCTGGAGCTGGGGCCCGTGCTCACCGCGGTGGTGCTCATCGGCCGGGTGGGCGCGCGCATCACCGCCGAGCTGGGGACCATGCAGGTCTCCGAGCAGATCGACGCGCTGCACTCGCTGGGGCGCGACCCGGTGCGGGTGCTGGCGGCGCCGCGCGTGATCGCCGGGGCGCTCTCCTTCCCTGTGCTGGTGGCCATCGCCAACACGGTGGGGATCCTGGCCGGGATGGCGGCCGCGCAGGGGACGCTGGGACTCAGCCCGCAGAGCTTCATGTACGGGGCCCAGCTCTTCTGGCACAACTGGGACATGTTCTACTCGCTGGCCAAGGGGACGACGTTCGGGCTGGTCATCCCCCTGATCGCCACGCACATGGGGCTGGTCACGCGCGGCGGCGCCGAGGGCGTGGGCCGCGCCACCACCTCGGCGGTGGTCTTCATGCTGCTGGCCGTTCTCTTCCTGGACGCGCTCTTCCCGCCGCTGCTGCTGCAGTAGGCCGGGGGACAAGGAGATAGGTTTCGCGATGGTCGAATACGAGGGAGTCTACAAGACCTTCGACGCGCCCGTGCTGGCGGGCGTGGATCTGGCGATCCCGCAGGGCGAGACGATCGCCGTGGTGGGGCACTCCGGGACGGGGAAGAGCGTGCTGCTCAAGACCACCATCGGGCTGATCGCCCCCGACCGGGGCGACGTGCGCATCGACGGGGAGTCGGTGGTGCGCGCCCGGGGGAAGCAGCTGAACCGCATCCGCCGCAAGGTGGGGTACGTCTTCCAGAACGCGGCGCTCTTCGACTCCATGAACGTGCTGGAGAACGTGTCGCAGGGGATCGCGGAGGACGAGCTGAAGCGGCTCCCCGGCCCGGAGCTGCTGCGCCGCGTGAGCGAGGCGCTGGAGCACGTGAACCTGGACCCGCGCGCCGTGCTCACCAAGCTCCCCTCGGAGCTCTCCGGCGGGATGCGCAAGCGCGTCGGGCTGGCCCGCGCCATCGTGGGCCGCCCGGAGATCCTGCTGTACGACGAGCCGGTCACCGGGCTGGACCCGGTGAACGGGACGGTGGTGCACCGGCTGATCGCACAGCTCGCCGACGAGATGGGGGTGACCTCCATCATCGTGACGCACGACATCGACGGGGTGCTCCCCATCGCCGACCGGGTCGCCATGCTCGACAAGGGGACGATCCGCTTCGTGGGCACCCCGGACGACTTCCGGAACAGCGACGACATCCTGGTCCGGGCCTTCCTGCACCGGGAGGTGCCGACCGAAGAGCTCTTGGAGGTGGTATGATTCAGCAGGCCCGCGCCGCCGGGTCGCCGCCGGCACCCGGGAAGCGGGACGGCGGGAGTGACCTTTCTTCGACCGTGCCCATGCGCTCCTCGCGACGTGAAATCCAGATCGGCTTCTTCGTCCTCCTGGGGATCGTGGCGGTGGTCGCCGCCCTCCTCATGCTGACGGACCCCGGCACCTTCCGCGGCCGCTACGACATCGTCACCAGCGTCCGGGACGCCGGCGGCCTGCGCAAGGGCGACCCGGTGCAGATGCGCGGCGTGAACGTGGGCCGCGTCCGCGGCTTCGCGATCACCGACCAGGGGGTGGTGATCAACATGGAGATGGAGCAGGAGTACCCGGTCCCCGCGGACTCGCGCATCTCCCTGAAGTCCGGCGGGCTGCTGGGCGGGATGATCGTGGAGGTGGTCCCCGGCCGCTCCGACGACGCGGTGGAGGACGGCGCCGTGCTCCCGGGCTCCACGGCCGGCGGGGTGTTCGACGTCGCCACCGGGGTGGCCGTCCGCGCCGACACCGTGCTCGGCCGGGCCACGGAGCTGCTGGACCCCCGGACCATCGAGGCGGTGGGGGGGAGCGCGCAGGAGCTGCAGACGATGCTCACCTCGCTGGCCGCGCTGGCGACCGAGCAGCGCCGCGAGATCGCGCTCCTCTCCGCCAGCCTGCGCCGCTCGGCCGAGGGGGTGGAGGCGGCGACCACGCGCCCGGAGCTGGCGCGGGCGGTGGCGCGCATGGACTCCATCACCCTGCAGCTGGACCGCAGCACGGCGTCGCTGAACCGCTCCACTGCCTCGCTGGAGACGGTGCTCGGGCGCATGGAGCGCGGCGAGGGGACGCTCGGCAGGCTCTCCGCCGACGAGTCG
>DATABU010000461.1:0-7493 GCA_036259415.1 Longimicrobiaceae bacterium | reverse complement strand
GGGGGGAGGGGGAGAACGGCGCCACCCCCGACAACCTCGCCTACGTCATCTACACCTCCGGCTCCACGGGCCGGCCGAAGGGCGTCATGGTCCCGCACGGCGCGGTGTCGGCCATGGTCGCTTCGGCGGTCGAGACCTTCGGCGTCGGGCCGGGGAGCAGCCTGGTCGAGAGCGCGTCGTTCTGCTTCGACGCCTCTGTGCTGGAGACGTTCCTGGCGCTGGCCTCCGGGGCGACGCTCCACCTGGCCGGCCGCGACACCCTGCTCTCCCCGGACGCGCTGGGCGCGCTGCTGCGGGAGCGCGGGGTGGACGTGTGGGTCTCGACCCCCGCGCTGGCGGGGCTCGTGCCGCCGGGCGAGTTCCCGGCGCTGCGGACGCTCAGCACCGGCGGCGAGGCGGGCACGGCCGAGCTGGTGGAGCGGTGGGCCCCGGGACGGCGGATGCTGAACCTGTACGGGCCCACCGAGGCCACCGTCTACGCCACCCAGCACGACTGCCGGCCGGGCGCTTGCCGGACGCCCCTGATCGGCCGCCCGGCGGCGGCCGTCCGCGTGTACGTGCTGGACGCGGCGGGGACCCCCGTGCCGGCCGGGTTCCCCGGCGAGCTGTACCTGGCCGGGACCGGCGTGGCGCGGGGATACGCGGGCCGCCCGGGGGCGACGGCGGAGCGCTTCGTCCCCGACCCCTTCGCGGGCGGGCCCGGGGCGCGGATGTACCGCACGGGCGACCGGGCGCGCTGGCTCGCCACGGGGGAGCTGCAGTTCCTGGGGCGCGTGGACGACCAGGTGAAGGTGCGCGGCTTCCGCATCGAGCCGGGGGAGGTGGAGGCCGCGCTGGCGGCGCTCCCGGGGGTGCGGGAGGCCGCGGTGCGGGTCCGCGAGGAAGCCCCCGGCGGTCGGCGGCTGGTGGGCTACGCGGCCCCGGAGGCGGGCGCGAGCCTCGATCCCCGCGCGCTGCGGGAGGGGCTGCGCGGGACCCTTCCGGAGCACATGGTCCCCGCGGCGCTGGTCGTCCTGGACGCGCTCCCCCGCACGGCCGCCGGGAAGGTGGACAGGCGCGCCCTCCCGGCGCCGGACCTCGCCGCGGCGGCGGAGGGCGGCGAGGCGCCGCGCACGCCGACGGAGGAGGTGCTGGCCGGCGTCTGGGGGGCGGTGCTCGGGCTGGAGGCGGTGGGCCGCGACGCGCGCTTCTTCGAGCTGGGCGGGCACTCGCTCCTGGCGGCGCGCGTGGTCGCGCGCGTCCGCGAGGCGCTCGGGGTGGAGCTGCCGCTGCGCGCGGTGTTCGAGGAGCCCGCGCTCGCCGGGCTCGCCGCGCGTGTGGACGCCCTCCTGGGGAGCTCGGCGGGCGGCCGGGTCCCGCCGCTGGTCCGCGCGCGGCGCGACCGGCCGCTCCCGCTGTCGTTCGCGCAGCAGCGTCTCTGGTTCATCGAGCAGCTGGAGCCGGGGACGGCGGCGTACGCCCTCACCGAGGTGCTGCGCCTGCGCGGGGCGCCGGACACGGCGGCGCTCGGGCGCGCGCTGGACGAGGTGGTGCGCCGGCACGAGGCGCTGCGGACCGTGTTCGCCCCGGGCGCGGACGGGCCGGTGCAGGCGGTCCGCCCAGCGCCGCGCGGCGTGCTGGCCGAGGTGGAGCTGTACGGCCTCGGGCCCGCGGCGGAGGCCGCGGCCCGGCGCCTGGCCGACGCCGAGGTGGCGCGTCACTTCGACCTGGAGCGCGGGCCGCTCTTCCGCGCGACGCTGCTGCGGGCCGCCCCGGACGACGCGCTCCTCCTCCTCTCCATGCACCACGCCGTCTCCGACGGGTGGAGCATGGGGGTGCTGAAGCGCGAGCTGTCGGCGCTGTACGCGGCGTTCACGCGCGGCGGGGCCTCGCCCCTCCCGGAGCTCCCCTTCCAGTACGCCGACTACGCGGCGTGGCAGCGGGAGTGGCTCCGGGGCGAGGCGCTGGAGCGGCAGGCGGACTACTGGCGCGGGCGGCTGGCGGGGGCTCCGCCGCTGCTGGAGCTGCCCACCGACTTCGCGCGGCCGGCCGTGCAGGGCCACCGGGGGAGGCGCGCGTCGCTCGTCATCCCCCGGCCGCTCGCCGACGGGCTCCAGGCGCTCGCGCGGCGCGAGGGCGCCACGCCGTTCATGGCGCTGCTGGCCGCCTGGAAGCTCCTCCTCGCCCGGCAGGCGGGGCAGGAGGACGTGGTGGTGGGCACGCCGGTGGCGAACCGCACGCGCACGGAGGCGGAGGGGCTGATCGGCTTCTTCGTCAACACGCTCGCGCTGCGCACCGACCTCTCCGGCGACCCGTCCTTCCGGGAGCTGCTGGGGCGGGTGCGCGAGACCACGCTCGGGGCCTACCAGCACCAGGAGCTCCCCTTCGAGCAGGTGCTGGAGGCCGTCCGCCCGGGGCGGAGCCTGAGCCACGCGCCGCTGTTCCAGGTCTTCTTCAACCTCTTCAGCTTCGAGGAGGTGGAGGTCCGCCTCCCGGGCCTGTCGGTGGAGCCCGTCCTGTGGGACGCGGAGGAGCAGGCCAAGTTCGACCTGACGCTGTACCTCATCCCGGGTGAGGACGGGATCCAGCTCAGCGCGCTGTACGACGCCGACCTGTTCGAGCCGGCGCGCATGGCGGAGATGCTGGAGCAGTACCGCGCCCTCCTGGAGCAGGCCGTCCGCGACCCGGCGGCGCCCGTGGGCTCGTACTCGCTGCTCACCGCGTCCGCCCGCGAGCACCTGCCGGACCCCGCGCTCCCGCTCGGCGCCGGTTGGCTCGGCTCGGTGCCCGGGATCTTCGCGGCGCAGGCGCGGCGCGGGCCGGAGCGGCTGGCGGTGGAGGACGCGGAGGAGCGCTGGAGCTACGGCGAGCTGGACGCCCGCGCCGGCCGGCTCGCGCACCACCTCGTCGCCAACGGCGTGGAGCCCGGCGACGTGGTCGCCGTGTACGGGCACCGCAGCGCGCCGCTGGTCTGGGCGCTCCTGGGGATCCTCCGGGCGGGGGCGGCGTTCCTGGTGCTCGACCCGGCGTACCCCGCGCTCCGGCTGGCGACCTACCTGCGCATCGCCCGGCCCGCCGGCTGGCTGCGGATCGCGGCGGCGGGGGAGCCGCCGGCCGGCGTGGAGGCGGCCGCGGCGGAGACCGCCCGCTGCGCCCTCACGCTCCCCGGAGCCGGGACCGCGGATGCCGGGGTGCTGGACGGCTGTCCGGCCGGGGACCCCGGGGTGCCGGTCGGGCCGGACAGCCTGGCGTACCTGTCGTTCACCTCGGGGACCACGGGGACGCCCAGGGCGGTGATGGGGCGGCACGGCTCGCTCACCCACTTCCTCCCCTGGCTGCGCGAGACGTTCGGGCTGGACGCGGACGACCGCTTCACCCTGCTCTCCGGCCTCGCGCACGACCCGCTCCAGCGCGACGTCTTCACGCCGCTCCAGCTCGGCGCCGGCGTCTGCATCCCCGACCCGGCGGCGTTCGAGACGCGGGGCGCCCTCGCCCGCTGGATGGAGGAGGCGCGCGTCACCGTCGCCCACCTCACCCCGGCGATGGGGAAGCTGGTCACCGACATGCCGGAGGAGCAGGCGGCGCGGACGGTGGGCTCGCTCCGCTGCGTCTTCCTGGTGGGCGAGGCGCTCACCCGCGGCGACGTGGCGCGCCTGCGGCGGCTGGCGCCGGAAGTCAGGGTGGTCAACTACTACGGGTCCACGGAGACGCAGCGCGCCGTCGGCTGGTTCGAGGTGCCTGCCGCCTTCGAGGAGTCCGCGGCGAAGGAGGTGGTGCCGCTGGGGCGGGGGATCCGCGACGTGCAGCTGCTGGTGCTGAATGCCGCGGGCGGGATGGCGGGGGTGGGCGAGGTGGGGGAGGTGCACGTGCGCAGCCCGCACGTCGCCCTCGGCTACCTGGGCGAGCCGGCGCTGACCGCGGAGCGCTTCCTGGCCGGCCCGCTCGGCCGGCCGGACGACCGCGTGTACCGCACCGGCGACCTTGGCCGCTACCGCCCCGACGGGGTGGTGGAGCCGCTGGGCCGCGCGGACGGGCAGGTCAAGGTCCGCGGCTTCCGCGTGGAGCCAGGGGAGGTGGAGGCCGTGCTGGCCGCGCACCCGGCGGTGCGCGAGGTCGTCGTCGCCGTGCGCGAGGACGCCGTGGGGGAGCGGCGGCTGGCGGCGTACGTGGTCCCCGCCTCCGGCCCGGCGGAGCCCGGGGAGCTGCGCGCGTTCCTGCGGGAGCGTCTCCCCGAGTACATGGTGCCGGCGGCCTTCGCGTCGCTGGAGTCGCTCCCGCTCACCCCCAACGGCAAGGCGGACCGCGGGGCGCTCCCGGAGCCCGGCTTCTCCGGCGGCGACGGGCCGGACGCCGCCCCCCGCACTCCCACGGAGGAGATCCTCGCGGGGATCTGGGGCCGCTCGCTGGGTGTGGAGCGCGTCGGCGCGGACGCGGACTACTTCGCCCTGGGAGGCCACTCGCTGGCGGCCACCGTCATGGTCTCCCGGGTGCGCGACGCCCTCGGTGTCGAGCTTCCGCTCCGGGCGGTGTTCGAGGCGCCGGTCCTGCGCGACCTCGCCGCGCGGATCGACGCCCTCCCGCGGGAGGGCGCGGACGCCGTGCTCCCGCCGCTGGCGCGCGCCCCCCGCGACCGCCCGCTGCCGCTCTCCTTCGCGCAGCGGCGCCTCTGGTTCATCGAGCAGCTGGACCCCGGCGCCAGCCTCTACGTCCTGGCGGTCGCCTTCCGCCTGCGCGGGGAGCTGGACCCGGCGGTGCTGCGCCGGGCCGTCGGCGAGGTGGCGCGCCGGCACGAGACGCTGCGGACCCGCTTCGAGCCCGTGGAGGGCGAGCCGGTGCAGGTGGTCGGTCCGCCCGCGCCGGTCCCGCTTCCGCTCGTCGACCTGGCCGCGCTCCCGGCGGAAGTGCGGGCGCGCGAGGCCGCGCGCCTGGCGGGCGCCGAGACCCGCCGCGGGTTCGACCTGCGCGCCGGACCGCCCTTCCGCGCCGCGCTGCTGCGGCTCGCCGGGGACGAGTGGGTGCTCCTCGCCACGGCGCACCACGCCGTCTGGGACGGCTGGTCCACGGGCGTGTTCGTCGAGGAGCTGTCCGCGCTCTACGAGGCGTTCTCGCGCGGGGAGCCCTCCCCGCTCCCGGAGCTGCCCTTCCAGTACGCCGACTACGCCGCGTGGCAGCGCGGCTGGCTCTCCGGCGGCGTGCTGGAGCCGCAGCTCGGGTGGTGGCGCGGGCGGCTGGCCGGTGCGCCGCCCGTGCTGGAGCTCCCCACCGACTTTCCGCGGCCGGCCGTCTCCGGCGCGGCGGCGGCGCGCCTGCACTTCGCGGTGCCGGAGGAGGGCGCGCGCCGTATCCGCGCGCTCGCCCGGGGCGAGGGGGCGACGCTCTTCATGGCGCTGCTCGCCGCGTGGCAGGCGCTCCTGGCCCGCTACGCCGCGCAGGACGACGTGGTCACCGGCGCGCCCATCGCCGGGCGGCGGCGCCCCGAGCTGGAGCCGATGCTGGGCTTCTTCGTCAACACGCTCGCGCTGCGCACCGACCTCTCCGGCGACCCGCCCTTCGCGGAGCTGCTGCGGCGCGTCCGCGAGGCGACGCTGGGCGCGTACCAGCACCAGGACCTCCCCTTCGAGAGGCTGGTGGAGGAGCTGGGCGTGCAGCGCTCGCTCAGCCACGCGCCGGTGTTCCAGACAATGTTCGGGGTGCAGGACCGCCGGGGCGGCGAGCCGCGGCTGGGCCCGCTGCCGCTGGAGCCGTTCGCGGTGGAGGCGGACGCCGCGCGCACCGACCTGGGGCTCACCGTGGTCGAGGACGGCGACGGGCTCCAGGGGATCCTCGCCTACCGCACCGACCTGTGGGAGGCCGCCACCATGCGGCGGCTGGCCGGCCACTTCGTGCGCCTGCTGTCGGAGGCCGCGGCCTGGCCGGAGCGCCGCCTCTCCGCCCTGCGCATGCTGGGCGACGACGAGCGCGCGCAGCTCCTCGCCGGGTGGAGCCCCCCGCCGCGCGAGGCGCCGCCGACCTGCGTCCACGAGACCTTCGCCCGGCGGGCCGCCCGGACGCCCGACGCGGTGGCGGTGGTCTCGGGGGGCGTCTCCCTCACCTGCGCGGAGCTGGACGCGCGCGCGGAGGCCCTGGCCCGCGCGCTCCGCGCCCGGGGCGTGGGGCCGGAGACGCGCGTGGCCGTGTGCGTGGAGCGCTCGCCAGGGGCGGTCGCCGCGGTGCTCGGCGTCCTCCGGGCGGGGGGCGCGTTCGTGCCGCTGGACCCGGAGTACCCCGCGGAGCGCCTGGCCTTCATGCTCGCGGACTCGGGCGCGCGGGTGCTGCTTACGCGCCCGGGGCTGCTCGCCCGGCTGCCGGAGTTCGGAGGAGAGGTGGTGCTGGTGGACGGCGACGGGACCCCGCTCCCCCCGGCACCCTCCCCCTCACTCGGAGAGGGGGAGAACGGCGCCACCCCCGAGAACCTGGCGTACGTCATCTACACCTCCGGCTCCACCGGCACCCCCAGGGGCGTGGCCGTCACCCACGGGTCGCTGGCGAGCACCCTGCTCGCGGCGGGGGAGGCGTTCGGCTTCCGCCCGGGCGACGAGATGCCTTCGCTGGCGAGCTTCGCCTTCGACATCTGGCTCTTCGAGTCGCTCCTCCCGCTGCTGGCCGGCGCGGCGGTGCGGATCGTCCCGCGCGATCGGGTGGTGGACGTGGCCGCGCTGGTGGAGGAGCTGGAGAGCGCCACCCTGCTGCACGCCGTCCCCGCGCTGATGCGCCGGGTCGTGGACGAGGTCGCGGCGGGGCGCGGCACCCTCCCGGGGCTGCGGCGGGCGTTCGTCGGCGGCGAGGCCGTGCCCCCGGAGCTGCTCGGCGCGATGCGGGCGGCCTTCCCCGCCGCCGAGGTGCGGGTCCTCTACGGTCCCACCGAGGGTACGATCATCTGCGCCTGCCACCTGGCGCGCGGCGGCGAGGCGCGGGGGCGGCACCTGCTGGGGCGGCCGCTCGGCGGCGCGCCGCTGTACGTGCTGGACGGGGCGGGGGAGCCTGCGCCCGTGGGGGTGCCGGGCGAGCTGTGCATCGCCGGGGCGGGCGTCGCCCGGGGCTACCTGGGGCGCCCGGAGACGACGGCCGGCCGGTTCGTGCCGGACCCGTTCTCCGGCGCGCCGGGCGCGCGGATGTACCGGACGGGCGACCGGGCCCGCCGGGGAGCGGACGGGGTGCTGGAGTTCCTTGGGCGCACCGACGCGCAGGTAAAGGTGCGCGGCTTCCGCATCGAGCCGGGGGAGGTGGAGGCGCAGCTGGCCGCGCACCCGGCGGTGCGGGAGGCCGCCGTCGTCGCGCGGGAGGACGTCCCGGGCGAGCCGCGCCTGGTGGGCTACGTGGTCCCGCGGGCGGGCGCCGTCCCGCTCCCGGAGCTGGAGGAGCACCTGCGGTCGCGGCTCCCGGAGCACATGGTGCCGTCGGCGCTGGTGGAGCTGGACGCGCTCCCGCTCACCCCCACCGGCAAGCTGGACCGCCCGGCGCTCCCCCCCCCCCGC
>DATABU010000460.1:0-4900 GCA_036259415.1 Longimicrobiaceae bacterium | reverse complement strand
CGAAGTCCAGCACCTGGTTCCGGAACTCCCGCGCGTACTCCTCCGGCGGGCGGAAGCCCCGTCCCGCGGCGCCGGCGCGGCCCGCGAGGGCGTACGCCGTCGCCAGCTGGGGGAGGTGCTGCATGCGCGCCAGCTCCCACGGCACCTTCACGTCCACCCCGGGGAGGTGGCCGTAGGGAACGTCCGCCGACCAGGTCCGCTCCGACCAGCGGAAGCCGCTCTTGAAGTCGAGCTGCCAGTCGACGGGCAGGTAGCCCCCGTCCACCAGCCTCCAGATCCGCTGCGACTCGGGGAGGTTCCCCGCGGGGAGCAGCTCCTGGAGCCAGCGCCCCTCCGCGTCCGGCACCACGGCCGCGCCGGGGCCGTAGCGGTGGCCCGCCACCCCGCGGCAGGCCGCGCCGTGCCGCACGCGCACCCACCCCGAGCCCAGCAGGTCGAAGCGGTGCTCCAGGTAGTGGCCGGCCAGCGCCGCGACCTGCTCCGCGTGGGGGAGGAGCGCCTCAACCTCCGGGGCCGCGAAGTAGGCGTGCAGCTCCCCCCCGGCCCCGGGGTCGGCGGCGAGGTAGGTGCGCGCGCCCCGGTCGCGCCGGCGCTCGACGGCCGCGACGACGCGCCTCCGCACGTAGCGCAGCGCACGGGGCACCAGCGCGCGCCGGGGGAGTGCCCGCGCCCGGAGGACGAGCGCCGGCAGACCGGCGGCCGGCGGGGAGGTCGCCGTGTCCGGCCGGCGGGTCTCAGCCGTCACGGCGGTCACGCGCGGAGGTGCTCAACAATCCAGGAAGGCGGTCGGGTTGAACGGCTACGGCCCGGGGACGACGCGGCGCGCTCCCGGAGGGGGTCGAGCGCCGCCCCGGGACCCTGCCTGCGGGCCCCGGGGCGGGAGATCTGCAATATATCGTGAAACACCCGTGAGTTGCACCCCTTCGTGGACGGCGCTAGACGGCCTCCGGGGAGACCGCGGAGCGGCTCGCCTGCGCGGGCCGCACGGCACCCGGGCCGCGGCCGGGCGCGATGATCGCCGTCCACAGCCCCAGGTGCGCCTTCCAGTCCCACTTCTCCCGGACCACGGCGTCGAATGCGCGCCGCCGGAACGCGTCGCGCTCCTCCCGCACCCGCGCGACGAGCCCCGCGCACGCGGCCACCGCGCGCCGCGTGTCCTCGGGGCGCACCAGGATGCCCAGGTCGTGCTCTTCCACGATCCGGCTGATGTCGCCGACCCCGGGCGAGGTCACGATGGCGAGCCCCGACGACAGGTACTCGCCGAACTTGACCGGCGAGGCCACCCGGTTCAGGGGATGCTCCTGGCGCAGCAGGAAGCCCACGTCGGAGGCGGCCAGGTACCCGGGGACCTCGTGCCTGGGTACGGAGAGCGTCACCAGCCCCGGGATCTCCGCGGCGCCGTCGAGCTCCGGGCGCTCCCCGCCGGTCGGCTGCTGCCGGGCCAGGAGGAGGAGGAAGCGCACGTCCGGCCGTCCGGAGAGCCCCTTCCAGACGCGGAGCATCTCCGGGAGCATCTGGTAGGGGTTGAGCCCTCCCGCGTACACCAGCAGCACGTCCTCGTCACCCACCCCCAGCGACGCGCGGACCTCCCGCCTGCGGTCCTGGAAGCCGCGGAACCAGTCGGCGTCGACCAGCGAGGGGATCACCACGGCGCCGGGCCGCCCGTACTCGCGGGCGAGGGTCTCCGCCGCGGGGGTGGAGACGCAAAGCAGCGTCCGGGCCCGCGAGAACGCACCCCGGCAGAGGGCGCGGAGGACCGCGAGCCGCAGCGGGGACGCGCCGCGCATCTCCGCCTCCGCCACCAGGTCGCCCCGGAAGTCGTACACCAGAGGGGGACCACCCAGGGGGAAGGCCAGCCGGTGGGCGTAGGCGCCCCATATCCCCCGGGCGTACACGTGCCGGGCCCGGTGCTCGCGGACGAGCTTCCGCAGCAGCCGCGCGCCGCGCGCCAGGTTGTGGCGGAGCGTCCCGTCGGGGAATGCCAGGAACGGGACCCCGTGCTCGCGGAGCGGAGCGGCGACCAGCCGCTCGAACCGCCCGTCGTCGGCGACGCTGCACACGATCCCCACCCGCAGGCCGCCCTGCCGCTGCAGGCGCACCCAGTCCAGGATCTGCGACTGGAAGACCGGCGAGTTGTCGAGGGCGAACTGCGGGTCCACCAGGACGTAGACGAGGTCCAGCGCCTCGCGGTCGCCGCGCGCGGGCGTCGCTCCGGACGTCAACGGATGTACTCCTCCCACCAGAGGGCCAGGTTGAGGAGGAACCACGCCTGGTCCCCCTGCTTGCGGTCGATCAGGCGATGGACGGCATCGCGGTCCAGGATGCCGGTCTCCGCGCAAAAGCGGTCCAGGTGCTCCCGGGCGCGCGTCCCCAGGCGGTCGAGGAACCACTCGTGGATGGGGACGCCGAACCCCTGCTTCCTGCGGTCGATCAGCTCCTGCGGGATCACCCCCCGGACCGCCCGCTTCAGCAGGTACTTGCTCACGCCGCCCCGCGTCTTCATCTCCTGGGGGATGCTGAGCGCCAGCTCCACGAAGCGGTGGTCGAGGAACGGGACCCGCCCCTCCAGGCTCACCCCCATGCTCATCTTGTCCACCCGCATGAGCAGGAGCTCCGGGAGGCGGAGGTTGAGGTCCAGGTACGTCATCCAGTGCAGCGGCGAAGGCTCCCACGCCTTCGCCTCGAAGCGCTCGCGGATGGGGCGGATGGCCTCCCACGAGGTGTACCCGGCGAACCGCTCGCGGAATGCGGGGGAGAGGAGCTGCCGCTTCTGCGCCTCGGTGAACGCCTCGGCCCCGCCCCAGAACACCGGCACGCCCTCGGCCCCGCGGCGGAGCAGCTCGTGGTGCCACGAGTCCCCGCGTCCGCTCCACTCCAGCGCCCGCAGCCCCAGCCGCTTCGCCGCCCGGGGGACCGGCAGGTCGTTCCACCGCTGGAGCTTCAGGTGCGTCTTCCAGCTCCGGTACCCCCAGAACAGCTCGTCCGCGCCCTCCCCCACCTGGCAGACCACCACCCCGGCGTCGCGGGCCAGCTTGGAGACGTAGTAGAGCGGCACGCAGACGGGGTCGGCGATCGGCTCGTCCTGGAGGCGGACCATCTCCGGGAGGAAGTCGATCAGGTCGTCCACCGTGAGCAGCCGCTCGTGGTGCTCGGCCCCGACGAACTCCGCCATGCGGCGGGCGTGGTGCAGCTCGTTGCGGTACGAGTCGTACTCGCCCTCGTAGCCGATGGTGAACGTCTTCACCGGAGCCCCGCCGCCGTCCGAGAAGAGCGCCGCGTTGGTGCTGGAGTCGATGCCGCCGGAGAGGAACACCCCCACCGGCACGTCGCTCACCTTGCGCAGCTTCACCGCCTCGGCCAGCTCGGCGAGGACGCGCGAGGCGACTTCGTCCTCGCTCGCGCCCTCCAGGGGGCGGGCCGCGTCCCACGCGTCCCACCAGCGCTGCTCCCGGATGGTGCCGTCCTCCCGCACCCGGAGCCAGGTCCCTCCCGGCAGCTTGCGGATCCCCTGGAAGAGCGTGTCCGGCGCCGGGGTGGTCAGGAACGACAGGAAGTCGTAGAGGGCGCGCTCGTTGATGGCGCGGCGCTGGTCCGGGTCGCGCAGCAGCGCCTTGATCTCGGACGCGAAGACGATCCGCCCGTCGTGCACGCTGTAGTAGAGCGGCTTCACCCCGATCCGGTCCCGCACCAGCCACAGCTCCCGCTTCCGCCCGTCCCAGAGGGCGAGGGCGAACATTCCGCGGAAGCGGTGCAGGCAGTCGATCCCCCACTCCTCGTAGGCGTGGAGGACGACTTCGGTGTCGGAGTGGTCGGTCCGCCAGGTGTGTCCCCCGCGGCGCAGCAGCTCGCAGCGGACCTCGGCGTGGTTGTAGATCTCCCCGTTGAAGACCAGCCAGACGGAGCCGTCCTCGTTGGACATGGGCTGGTCCGCCGCCGCCGACAGGTCGATGATGGAGAGCCTGCGGTGGGCGAGCCCCACCCGCCGGTCGGGGGAGATCCAGTTCCCTCCTCCGTCCGGCCCCCGGTGGATCATCGTGTCGCGCATGGCCGTGAGGTACGCCTCGTCCACCTCGAAGCGCCCGCCGAAGGCCATCACCCCCGCGATGCCGCACATCAGCCGTTCACCGCCGTCCCGGGGCGGCGCGGGACGGCCAGCGGCGCGGGACCGTCCTCCGCCAGCTCCCCCGCGGCGGCGACCACCGCGTCCACCGGGAGCGCCGCGAGGCACATCTTGTGGGGGCAGGCCGCCAGCACCTCGGGCGCGACCGAGTAGCAGGGCCGGCAGTCCTGGCGCCGCACCACCCGGTGCCCGGGGCCGTAGCACCAGGTGATCTCCGGGTCGGTCATGCCGTACAGCGCCACCGTGGGCGTCCCCACGGCCGCGCTCAGGTGCATCAGCCCGCTGTCGTTGCAGATGGAAACCGCGCAGCGGTCCAGGACCGCCGCGGCCTCGCCGATGGTGGTGGAGCCCACCAGGTCGATGAACGGCACCTCCGGCGCCGCGGCGCGGAGCTCGCGCCGGGTCCGCTCGCCGGTGTCGCTCCCGAGCAGCACCGGGCGCAGGCCGCGCGTCCGCCAGAGGACCGAGCACGCCTCGCCCAGCATCCTCGGGGGCCACTGCTTCCACTCCTGGTGCGGCCAGACACCCACCTGGACGGCGAGCGCCCTCTCCCCTTCCGCCAGGCCGCGCTCGCGGAGCACGCCCGCAGCCCGTTCGCGCCGGTCGGCCGGCACCTCCAGCGCGGGGCGGCCTTGGAAGGGCGCGCCGATGCGCTCGGCGAGCCTGCGGTAGCTCTCCAGCCAGTTCGTCCCCGTGTCCACCGGCACAGGGACGTTCAGGGTGTGCTGCCAGAGCAGGTCGCCCCCGGTGGCGCGCCGGCCGGCGTGGCCGACGCGCACG
>DATABU010000459.1:0-2996 GCA_036259415.1 Longimicrobiaceae bacterium | reverse complement strand
CCACCCGGGCCGGGGCGGCCCCGCCGAGCGCGGTGGCTACCAGGGAGGCCACCCGCGCGGCGCGGTCCCGTGGCGACAGGGCGCGGCTCGCCGCCCGCTCGTGCGCGAGCGACACCTGCTCCGCCGCCTCGGGCGCGCCCGTCCAGCTGCGCTGCCGGCCGACCCAGCCGTGCTCGGCCAGCCACGCGCGAACCCGGCCTCCGCAGAGCGTCCCTCCGGCGGGCGGAAGCGGGTGCAGGAAGGCCTCGCAGAAGGCCCACTGCAGGCGCCAGGCGGCCCTGGGGTGCACGAAGCAGGTGAGCAGGTTCAGCGCGGTCTCCAGGGGCGCGCTCCCGCGCCACCCCCAGTCCCACCCCTCGTCCACGTCCCCGTGGAGGTGGATGCGGCGCTCCAGGGGCGCGAAGCCCGCGCAAGTTTCCACCAGCACCGTGCGCACGGTCGCCTCGGGTCCTGCGTGGCGGCCGAGGTGCACGGCGAGGATGTCGTCCGCGCCCGGCGGCGGCGGCTCGGGCTTCCCCGTGTCCGCCTCGGGGAGCCACACGTAGTCCGCGGGCTGGAGCAGGGCAGAAGAGGTCATGGGAGTCTCTGGCGCGTCGGGGCGTTCAGCGTCCGGCCGGGGCGCGGCCCGGGAGCGGGGGCGAGACGGGATCTTCCTCGAGCACCAGCGCGACGCGGAGCGCCGAGAACGGCGCGACCTGCTCCATGGCGCCGTACGCGGTGGTGACCCAGCGGTCGTCCGCGATCCCGAAGGCGAGGACCGCGTGGGCGGCGTCCTCCGCCATCCGGACGACGTCCTGCGCCTCGCCGGCGGTCCAGGGCGCCTCGCGGACGATGGCCAGCAGGTGCTCCCGCAGGAGCGTGCGCTGGGGGAGGAGGTCGTGGTCGTCCATCCACGCCAGGAGCGTGCGCCGGCAGGCCGCCGCGCCTTCCGTGGCGGCGCGGCCGCCGAGCAGCCGGGCGTGCGCCGCGCCCGCGTCCGCCAGCCGCGCGAACGGCGCGGCGGCGAGACGTTCCAGCAGCTTCTCCAGCAGGAGGCTGTTGCGGGCCTCAACCCGGTGCAGGTCGGAGAGCCAGGCCTCGTCCGGCGGCCCCATGAGCGGCGTGCCCATCCCGGCCAGCCAGCGGTCGCGGACGGCGTGCAGGAGCCGAGCGGGATCGCCCCCGGGCGGGGCGGCGTCCTCCCAGAAGCCCAGGAGGTCGCCGAGCCGCGTGAGCGCGGCGCCCAGCGCGCCGCCTTCTTCCGCCGCTGCCTCCCCCGGCTTCCAGTACGCGGCCAGCGCGTCCATCTGCAGCGTGAGCGTGTGGCGCGTGGGGTCGAGGATCTCGCACTCGGGCCGGCCGCAGGTGCAGACCAGGCGGTCCCACACGCCCTGGGCTTCGCCGGCGCGGCGGAAGGCGGCGTGCGTCTGTTCCAGGAGCGTCTCCAACTCCTCGGATCGGATCGTCTTCATCGGGAGAGCGCGGGCTGGGCGAGGGCGAGGTCCGGCCGGCGCGGCGCGGGCGCCGGCCGGGAGGCGCCGGACAGCTCGGGGAGTGCGCTCCGCGCGAGCGCGGCCGTCTGGGGGTCCATCCCCTTGAGACGCCGCTCGATCTGGGCGAGCGTCGGCGCGGGGGTGAGCTGCCGCCACGAGCGGATCAGCTCCTGGTGGGTTTCTTTGAGCTCCGAGAGCCGGGCGCGGGCCGCCTCGGTCACCTTCGCCAGCGGCGTGTCCGAGGCGAGGGCGAGCTGGCCGGCGGCCCAGGCGCGCGTCTGGTCGCCCCGCTGCCGCGTCTCGGCCCAGGTCTCCAGGGCGACGGCGGCGATGCGCGCCTGCCGCTCGGTCGCGTTCGTGTCGATGGTGCCCATGAGCCCGCGCAGGCCCTGCGCGCGCACGGTCTTGAGCCGGGGCTCCAGGCGCTCCGCCTCGCCGGCGGCGTTGATCCCGGGGATGCGCGGGGCGCCCCCGGTGCGCGGGTGGTTCGCGGAGAGGGCGAGGGGGTTGGTACGGAGCGCGGTGGCCATCTGGCGGACCTCTCCGCCGTCCATCCCCCGCACGCGCTCCAGCAGCTTCTCCGGGTTGCTGAACTGGCCCCGGACCGTCTGCTCGAGCTCCGCCCACGCCCGCTGCGCTGCTTCGCGCGTCTGTCCGCACGCCTCCAGGATCGTTTCCGCGCGGTCGATCTGGCCCATGGCCGCCTGGTACGCCGGGTCGATCCGCTCGAACTCCTTGAGCGCGGCAAGCTGGCCGGCCACCTCCGCGATGCGCGGGTCGGCGTGGGCCTGCACGGCCTCGCGGACGGCCGGGTGGGCGGCCGCCTCCACCAGCGCCTGGTGCTCCGCGCCCCGCGCGGCCGGAAGATCCCGCGCGAGCCACGCGTCGCGGTACTCGTCGAAGACGTCGAGGTAGGGGGCGGCCGCGCGCTCGGCGCGGGCGATGAGCCCCAGGTCGGCGTCGGAGAAGGCGAGGCTGCCGTCATGAAGCCGGTCGTGGAGCGCCTCGCGGAGCCGCGCGGGGTCGTTGTTGCGGTCGGGGTCGGCCATCCAGGCGCCGGCCTCGCGCATCATCTGGTCGAAGGCGCGCGGGTCCTCGGCCGCCGCGGCGAGCGCGTGGATCTCCCGGAGCCGGTCCACCTCGCCTGACGTGAACCCCGACTGCCGCGCCGCGGCCACGATGAGCTCCTCGCGCACGTCCTCGCCGAACGGGCTGCCGATCTCCGCGCCGCGCGCGGCGACTCCCTCGCGGTACTGCTCAAGCGCGGCGAGGATGCGGTCGGGCGCCACGAAACCGGAGGCCGCGACCTCCGCGGCGATCGCCGTGTCGCGCGCCGCGATCTGCCAGGGCCGGTTGCCGTCCGCCGGCGTGTGGTCCGCCCGCTCGCGCCGCGGTGTAAGCTCCCCCGCCGCGCGCGCCAGCTCGCGGGCGGACCACACGCCGGCGGACGGCAACCGGCCCTGGCAGATCGCGGCGCGCGACACGGCGATCGCCGCGGAGGTCGCGGCCTCCGGTTTCGTGGCG
>DATABU010000458.1:0-5823 GCA_036259415.1 Longimicrobiaceae bacterium | reverse complement strand
CCCCCGGGGCTGTGTTCATGGTGGGACGGACGGCGAGCGGCCTACCTGGCGCCGCCGGAGAGCTCGATCACGTGGCTCTGCATCGGCGCGAGGGTGCGGAGAGGAGCGTATCCCTGGATGCGTCCGTCCGCCCCCACCCGCAGCGCCCCGGCGTCCGGCCCGCCGAGCAGGCTGCGCGCCGCGTAGCGACCGGCCGGCAGCGCGCCCCCGCCGGAGGCGAGCGTCACGCCCCGGAGCGGCGCCGCGCCCAGGTTGGCGACCACCAGCACCGCGCGGCCGCCCTCGCGGCGGAGGTACGCCGCGACCGCGTCGCTGCTCGCCGTGAGCGGCACCAGCTCGCCGGTGGCGAGCGCGGGGTCGGCGGCGCGGAGGTGGATCAGCCGCCGGTGCAGGTTGAGGAGCGAGTTGGGGTCGCCCTCCTGCGCCTCCACGTTGGCGGTGAGCGAGTCCGGCTGGAGCGGCTCCCAGGGGACGCCGCTGGTGAACCCGGCGGCCGGGCCGCGGCTCCAGTGCATGGGGGTGCGCAGGCGCGGGTCCGGCTTGTCGCCCGTCATCCCGATCTCCTCGCCGTAGTAGACGAACGGCACGCCTGGGAGCGTCAGCAGGAGGGTGGCCGCCATCCTGGCGCGGGCGACGTCGCCGCCGAGCTCGGTGAGCGTGCGGGTCTGGTCGTGATTGCGGAGGAAGGGCGACCAGCGGTTCGCGGGGAGCTCCTCCTGGAGCCGGAGGACGGGGGGGAGGAGCCCCTTCGCCGACCCGTTCTTCACCGCGTTCAGGATGCCGTCCGCCACCTCGAAGGCGAAGTGCGAGTCCAGCTGGTCCGGGTAGTACGGCAGCATGGCGCCGACGCTGTCCCACACCTCGCCCACCGTGTACGCCCCGGGCTTCACGCCGCGGACGTGCGCCGCGTAGTCGCGGAGGAAGACGTGCGTCCCGGGAACGTGCTCCAGCTTTCGACCCTGGTCCTCCTCCACCAGGTGCTTGATGGCGTCCATGCGGAAGCCGTCCACCCCCATCTCGTCCAGCCAGAAGGTGGCGACCCGCTTCAGCTCCGCGACCACCTCCGGGTTCTCCACGTTCAGGTCCGGCATCCCGCTCCAGAACATCCCGTAGTAGTACTCGTCGCGCGAGGGCGAGCGGTGCCAGAGGTCCGCCCCCCAGTGAGCCTTGGTCCCGGGGTTGGTGGGCGACCAGATGTACCAGTCGCGGTAGGGGGAGTCGGGGTGGAGCGCCGCGTGCTTGAAGTACGGGTGCTCCACCGAGCTGTGGTTCACCACCAGGTCCACCAGCACCCGGATCCCGCGCCGGTGCGCCTCGGCCACCAGCCGCCTGAAGTCCCCGTTGGTGCCGTAGTCCGGGTTCACCCGGTAGTAGTCGGTGACGTCGTACCCGTGGTAGCTGGGCGACGCCGCCACCGGCATGAGCCAGATGCAGCGGGCCCCCAGGTCGCGCTGCGCCGCGGGGTCGCCGTCGTTGATGTAGTCCAGCTTCTGGATCAGCCCGGGGATGTCGCCGACCCCGTCCCCGTCGCTGTCGCTGAACGAGCGGACGAACACCTCGTAGCAGGTCGCGCCGGGGGTCCACGGCGCCGCGGCGGGCTGCACGGGCGGACGCGCCTCCTGCGCGCCCGCGGCGGAGGCGGCGAGGGCCAGGGCGAGCGGAGCCAGGGCGATGCGTCGCATCATTGTCCTTTCGGTTCGGTCGTCCGGGAGAAGAGCCAGAGATAGGCGGCCGGGAACTCCCGGCGCCAGAACCACTCGGAGTGCGCGCCGTCGGGCGGGGCGGCGGCGTGCACGTCGGTCCCCCCGCGGAACCCGGCCGCGGCGAGCGAGTCCACCATGCGCCGCTGGTCCTCCACCACCACGCCGGGCCGCTCCGGCGGCCCCTCCCTCCCGCCGCTCACGAAGTAGATGCGCGGCCGCGGACCGCGACCCCCGGCGGCGCGGGCGTGGACCCAGACGGAGTCGCTGAACCAGAGCGACGGGGAGAACACCCCCGCCAGGCCGAAGACCTCCGGGTGCTCCAGCGCGGCGTACAGCGAGATCAGCCCGCCCATGCTGGACCCCATCACCGCCGTGCTCCCGCGGCCGGGGAGGGTGCGGTAGCGCCGGTCCACCCAGGGCTTCAGGGTGCGGACCAGGAAGCCCACGTACGCGGCCCCCTCCCCTCCCCCGTGCTGCGGGTGCACCCACGGCGAGTACTCGTCCAGGCGTTGCTCCTGCCCGTTGTCCACCGCCACCACGATGGCGCCGGGGTCGCCCCGGGCGTGCAGGCTGTCGAGCGCCTCGTCTACCCCCCACTCGCCGGCGTAGCTCGTGGCGGCGTCGAAGACGTTCTGCCCGTCGTGCATGTAGATGACGGGGTAGCGCCTCCCGGACGCGGCGTAGTCCGGCGGGAGGTAGACCCAGACGCGACGGGTGCGCCCCAGCTCGGGCATCGCGAACGCAGTGTCCGCCACGGTCACCGTCGGCCGCGCGGTGGACGGCTTCGGGGCTGCGGACTGCGCGCCCGCGTGCCCGGCGGCCGCCAGGAGCGCCAGCGCGGCCCCGAGGGCGAGCCGGAATCGAGGTATGCTCACGTGCTCGGCCCTCCCCCGATCAGCGGACCAGGACGCGGTAGCCGTGCGCGGGGACCTCCAGCGTCCCCGCCGCCGCGAGCGTCACCGGCGCCCGCGTGAACCAGTCGGTGTACGCGCCGGGCTGCGGAAGCCCCTGGTACGAGACGCGGACCGGGGCGTCTCCGAAGTTCAGCGCCACCAGCACGGTGTTCTCTCCCCGGGTGCGCGTGTAGGCGTAGACGCGGTCTCCGCCGTCGGTGCGGAGCTTCGCCTGCTCGCCGCCCCAGGGGCCGTTCGCCAGCGCCGGCTGCGTCTCCTTGAGCTCCAGCAGCGAGCGGTAGAAGCCGGCCAGCGAGGGGCCGCTCCAGTCCACCGTGTCCTTCTCGAAGAAGCGCAGCCGCTTGTTCAGGCTGGCCTCCTGGCCCGTGTAGACGAGCGGGATGGAGTTCTCGGCGGTGGCGCTCAGCACGAAGGCCGGGGCGTGGTTGGGGCCCATCCGCTCGAACTCCGAGCCCTGCCAGCTGTTCTCGTCGTGGTTGCTGGTGAAGTACATCCGGTACGCGCCGGGGGGGTACAGGCTGTCGTCCTTCGCGAAGTAGCGGTCCAGCGCGGAGGCGGGCTCCTCCCCCTTCGCGACCTTGTTCAGAAGGTGGTGAAGCTCCCACCCGTAGGTGGCATGGAAGTACTCGTGCAGCCGCGGGTCCTCCGCCTCGGCGAGGAGGAAGACCTCGGGGTCGGCGGCCACCAGCTCGCGGCGCGCCTGGGCCCAGAAGTCGTACGGCACCCCCCACGCGACGTCGGCGCGGAAGCCGTCCACGTTCATGCTGTCCACCCACCACCGCATCGCGTCGAGCATCGCCCGGCGCATCTGCGGGTCGTCGTAGTTCAGCTCGGCCACGTCGGTCCAGTCCGTCTCGGTTCCGTCCGCGTTGCGCGGGAAGGAGATGGTGCCGTCCGGGCGGAGCGTGTACCAGTCCCGGTGCTCCCTCGTCCACGCGTGGTCGAAGGACGTGTGGTTGGCGACCCAGTCCAGGATCACCCGCATCCCCCGGGCGTGCGCGGCGTCCACGAAGCCGCGGAAGTCCGCGGCCGTGCCGAACTCGGGGTTGACGGCCGTGTAGTCGCGGATGGAGTAGGGGCTGCCCAGGCCCCCCTTCCGCGCCTCCACCCCGATGGGCTGCACCGGCATAAGCCAGAGGATGTCCACCCCCAGGCTGTCCAGGCGGGGGAGGTGCCGCTCCAGCGCGGCGAAGGTCCCCTCCGGGGTGAACTGCCGCACGTTCACCTCGTAGATGGCCGCGCCCTTCGACCACGACGGGTAGAACGCGGTGTCGCCGGCGGCCGCCGCCGGGGCCGGCACGCGGACCGGACGCGGCTCGCCCGGCAGGCAGGCCGGGACGGGCTGCGCGCTGCGGCAGGCGCCCAGCGCGAGCGCGGCGGCGGCGAGGGGGAGCAGGATGGTTCTCATGGCACCATGCGCGGGGGATGGGATCACGGGTCAGCTCGCCGGGCGGATGCGGATGGCCTGGCCGCCGCCGGGCGCCATCCGGATGCGCAGCGTGGTGGTGGAGTCCACCGGGCGCGAGGTGATCGCCACCGGGAGCGGGTTGTCCCGCCAGTCGGCGCCCGGCCCGTCGGCGTAGACCTCGGCGACGTAGCGGCGGCCCCGCGGCAGGAAGGAGAGCGGCACGTCGAAGCTGCGCGCCTCCTCGTCGGTGATGGCGCCCACGAACCAGTTCTCGGCGTCGCGCTGCTTGCGCGCGACCACCACGTAGTCGCCGATCCTCCCCTCCAGCACGCGGGTGGTGTCCCAGTCCACGGCCACGTCGCGGATGAACTGGAAGGCCGGCTGCCCCTCGTAGTTCTCGGGGAGGTCCGCCGCCATCTGCAGCGGCGAGTACAGCACCACGTAGAGCGCGAGCTGCTTCGCCAGGGTGGTGCGGGGGCGCGACTCCTCCGGCGTGCGCGGCCTGCCGGTGGGCCGCTGGATGAGGAGGTCGAAGATCCCCGGCGTGAAGTCCATGGGGCCGGCGAGCATGCGCGTGAAGAAGAGGATGGTCTCGTGCTCCGGCGGGTTGCCGCCATCTGCCCCCCAGGCGTTGTACTCCTGCCCCCGCGCCCCCTCCCGCGTCATCATGTTGGGCCAGGTCCGGCGCTCCCCGGTGTCGTGCACCGGCTCGTGGACGTTCACCATGATCCCGTACCGGGCCGCCGTCTCGATCACCCTGCGGTGGTGCCGCACCATGAACTGCCCGTAGTGGGAGTGGTGCCCGCCCAACGTGTCGGCCACGTACCCGGTCTTGATGGCGTTGATGCCCAGCGACCGGTAGAGCCGGAAGGCGTCCTCCATCTGGCGCTCGTAGTTGGCGATGCCGCCGGAGGTCTCGTTGTGGCCGATCAGCTCCACGCCCTTGGACCGCGCGTACGCAGCCACCCCGCGCAGGTCGTAGTCCGGGTAGGGCTCGGTGAAGGAGAACGCCTCGCGGTTCTGGATCCAGTCGCCGTCCCAGCCGACGTTCCACCCCTCCACCAGCACGCCCCCGATCCCGTTCTGGGCGGCGAAGTCGATGTGGCGCTTCGCGTTCTCGGTGGTGGCGCCGTGCTTGGGGCCGGAGCTCCAGGTGTGCGTGTTGATGTGCATCCCCCACCAGATCCCGACGTACTTCATGGGGTCGATCCAGTCGGCGTCCTCCAGCCTGCTGGGGGGGTTCAGGTTCAGCCCGAGCACCGAGGGCGCCAGGTCGGTCGCGCGGTCGGCGAGCTGGACGGTGCGCCAGGGGGTAAGGACGGGGGCGCGGCCCCGCACCTTCACGCCGTCGGCCCAGGGGGCCAGCGCCGCCCGGAGCGTGCGGCTCTCCATCCCCCGCCCCGCCAGGAACATCCGCGCGTAGTCCACCAGGTTGGCCTCGTGGATGACGACGAAGGTGCCGTCGCGGGTCTGCATCGTGAGCGGCGTCTGGACGCTGTCCAGCAGGCTCACGGGCGAGGACGAGTACAGCATCTCCGAGCGGTCCAGACGCGGACGGTCCGAGGGGATCCACCAGGCCCGCGCGTCGTCGGCCAGCGCGAACTCGGTGAGCTCGTCCGTCATCTCGTAGGCGCCCAGCCCCGGCTGCTCCGGCAGCTCGTAGCGGAACCCGACGCCGTCGTCGAAGGCGCGGAACACCACGTCGAAGCGCCGGCCGGGAGCCTTCGACGTGGTGTTCCGCGCCTTCGACGACGGCGTCGGGTTCCGCTACGAGCTGCCGGAGCAGCCGGGGCTGGGC
>DATABU010000457.1:0-2008 GCA_036259415.1 Longimicrobiaceae bacterium | reverse complement strand
CGCCCCCCGGGGTCCTCACTTCGGGCGTTGGCCCACCACCTCGATGTAGGTCGATTGCTCGACCACGACCCCGTTCTCATAGCGGACCCAACCGACCCGCTGGTTGGTTGCGGGGTCCACGACCAGGTACCAGCCATCCGCGATCGTCGCCGAGGCCGCCGACTCCGCGCTCTCGGCGGCCAGGGGCCGTGGCGCCGCGCCCGCGCCCAGCGTGGTCGCCGCCAGGACCGCGGCCATCAGAAAATGCTTCCCTTTCCGCATGATACCTCCAGTGGATCAGGTGAACCTGCAACACCACGCCGCCGGGGTTGGCGGCACGGGTCCGCGCGGAGACTCGTTCAAGGTGCGAAGTGGGAGCGCGGCGACCTGCGCCGTCATCGCCAGCGCCGCGGGAGGCGGACCACCACGACGGACTCCACGCCGAGGTCGTTCGTCTCGACGTATGCGGCCCGTCCGCGGGGGCTGAACGCGTCGGGGAGACGCACCCCGCCGAGAGTGCCGACGTAGCGCCCCTGCGGGGTCACGATGTCGATGGGACCGGGGCGGCCGCCGTCGGACCCGGTGCGCTGGATCCAGAGGTTCCCCGCGGCGTCGGTCTGCAGCGCCTGGATCACCGGGACCACGGGGGCGAACTCTACGTCCATGAGCTCCCGGGCGAACCGCGCCCGCGCCGCGGCAGGCATCGAGCCCCCCCCGGCGCCCACCACCCGGAGCCTACCCTCCCGGGCGAGCGCCTCCCGACGCTCGAGCACCTCCGCGCGGTCCCGCGAGGTCACGCGCCGGGGGGCGACCGCCCGCTCCAGGACGCGCGATACGGAACCAGCCGGGCCGACCACGGCCACCGAGTATGCCTCCGTGGCCGCCAGCGCCAGCGAACCGCCCGGCAGCACGGAGAAGCGCGTCGTGGGCGAGAACACCGGCCTGGACCCGCGTCCGGCAGGGTGGGCCGGGGAAGTGTAGAGGGGCTTCGCGACCCCGCCACCGAGGACCTGCCAGAACACCCGCTCGTGGGACGGGCCCAGTCGGGGGGGCTCGATGAACTGCGCGACCACCCCGCCCTGCGGGTGGGCCGCCAGGTTCGATCCCGACGTCACCATGCCCCGCACGAACGGGACGCTGCGGCGGAACGCGCCGTCCGGTCCGAACACGCTGAACGCCCGCCGTCCCACGTCCGACACGACCACCTCGTCGCCGCGCGAGACCGTCATCCGCTGCGGGAGGGAGAACTCGCCGGGGCCGTTCCCGCGCCTTCCGAACGTCCGGAGGTGTCTTCCCGCGGGATCGAACACCACCACGCGCGCGTTGCCGCGGTCGAGGACGTACAGGTTCTCCCGGGAGTCGAACGCCACGTCCCCCACGTTGGCGAAGACCTCCCAGTCGCGCCCCTCGGCCGCGCCCACCGCGAAGCTCACCACCGGGCGCGCCGCGAGGGCGGCGTCCGCTGCCGGAAGCCGTACCACCTGCGCGGACAGTCCCGTGGCGAGCCACGTGGACACGAGCACGACCACGGGCCCGGCGAACGCCCTGCGAATCATCGACGACTCCTTGGCTCTGGGCACACCGCGGAAAACCGAACGCCGGCACGCCTGTGTGCGATTCGAGACGTAAAACATGCGCCTACCCGCATAATGGGCTTCCCCCTGTGCGAGGTCAAGAGTGGCGTGCCCGTCCGGCGTCACTCACCGGCCCCGGCCGTCTCCGGCCCGGGCTCCGGCGCGTCTGCGGTGTCGGTCCCTGGCCGGGCCCTGCTCAGGACCCGGCCGGGATGCCGCCACCGAGCAGGCGTACCGTCCCGGAGTGGACCGCGACCGCCTCCCCGCCCGCGAGCCGGACGCGCAGCGCGCCGTCCGCTCCGATCCCGGCGGCCGTCCCGTCCAGCGGCGCCGCGCCGTCCGCCGTGACCCGCACCTCCCGACCCCGCAGCGCGTCGCGTCGCGCCAGCTCCGCCAGCTCCTCCGGGGCGAGCGTGGCGCCCCCGTCTGCCGGGAGGGCCGCCAGCGCGCGGACC
>DATABU010000456.1:0-5077 GCA_036259415.1 Longimicrobiaceae bacterium | reverse complement strand
CCCTTCGGCGGCGAGCCGGGGGCGCGGCTCTACCGCACCGGCGACCGGGCGAGGTGGAGGGCGGACGGGGCGCTGGAGTTCCTGGGACGGACCGACTTCCAGGTGAAGGTGCGCGGCTTCCGCATCGAGCCCGGCGAGGTGGAGGCGGCCCTGGCGGCGCACCCCGGCGTCGCGGCGGCGGCGGTGGCGGCGCGGGAGGACGACGCGGGGGACGCGCAGCTCGTGGCCTGGGTCGTCGCGGCGGACGGTGCGGCGCCGGACACCGCCGGGCTGCGGGGCTGGCTGCGGGAGCGGCTGCCGGAGTACATGGTCCCCTCCGCCTGGGTGGCGCTGGACGCGCTCCCGCTGGGCCCGAGCGGGAAGCTGGACCGCCGGGCGCTCCCGGCGCCGGGCGCCTCGCACCGCCCGGCCGACGCGCCGCGGGTGGCGCCCAGGAACGCGACGGAGGAGGCGGTCGCGGCCGTCTGGGGCGAGGTGCTGGGCGTGGAGGCCGTGGGGGTGCACGACGGGTTCTTCGAGTCGGGCGGGCACTCGCTCCGCGCCATGCGGCTCGTCTCGCGGGTGCGGGAGGAGCTGGGGGTGGACTTCACCCTCCCCGCCCTCTTCGCGGCGCCCACGGTGGAGGGCGTCGCCCGCGCGGTGGACGCGCTGCGCGGCTCGCCGGCGCAGCCGGAGACGGAGATCGTCCCGGCCCGCCGCGGGGAGAAGGGGATCGAGGAGCTGCTGGCGGAGCTGGAAGGGATGGAGGGGCTGTCCGAAGAAGAGATCCTTGCGCTCCTCGAGTCCGCGGAGTAGCGCGGCCGAGCGAACGACGAACGGAAGCGACCCATGAGCGACATCACGGCCCGCCTGGCGGCCCTCTCCCCCGAGAAGCGGCGGATCCTCGCGCTGGCCCTGCAGAAGCGGGGCGGCGGGAGCGACACCTTCCCGCTGTCCTTCGCCCAGCAGCGCCTCTGGTTCCTGGACCAGTGGTCGCCGGGGAGCGCGGCATACAACTCGCCCGTGGCGCTGCGGCTCCACGGGGCGCTGGACCGCGTTGCGCTGGAGCGCGCCCTGGCCGAGCTGGTCCGCCGCCACGAGGCGCTGCGGGTGGTCTTCCTGAGCCTGGACGGGAAGCCGGTGCAGACGGTCCAGCCGCCCGCGCCCGTCCCCCTCCCCCTGGACGACCTCGCGGCGGTCCCGGAGGCCGGGCGCGAGGCCGCGGTGCGCGGCGCGGTGGACGCGGAGGCCGGGACGCCCTTCGACCTCGCCCGCCGACCCCTGCTGCGCGCGCGGCTCCTCCGTCTGGGCGCGGAGGAGCACGTGCTGGTGGTGGTGACGCACCACATCGTCTTCGACGGCTCGGTGGGGATCTTCTTCCGCGAGCTGTCCGCGCTCTACGACGCCTTCGAGCGCGGCGAAGCGTCGCCGCTCCCCGGGCTCCCCATACAGTACCCGGACTTCGCGGTCTGGCAGCGCGACCGCCTCCAGGGCACGTTCCTGGAGACGCAGCTGGCCTGGTGGCGCGAGCGGCTGGCCGGGGCGCCCGCCGCGCTCCAGCTCCCCGCAGCCCGTCCCGTGCCGAAGGCGCGCACCGACCGCGGCGAGGCGCTCCGCTTCGCCTTCCCCCGCGAGGTGGCGGAGCGCGCGCGGGAGCTGGGCCGCCGCGAGGGCGCGACGCTGTTCATGACGCTGCTCGCCGCCTGGGACGCGCTGCTGCACCGCTGCACGGGGGAGGACGACCTGCTCGTGGGGACGCCCATCCAGACCCGCACCCGCCCGGAGGCGGAGGGGCTGATCGGCTGCTTCACCAACACGGTGGTGATCCGCGCCTCGGCCGGGGGGAACCCCACCTTCCGGGAGCTGCTGCGGCGGGTGCGCGACGCCTCGCTCGGCGCCTTCGCGCACGGCGAGGTCCCCTTCGAGCGGCTGGTGGACGAGCTGCACCCGGAGCGCGACCCGGGGCAGAACCCGCTCTTCCAGGTGATGTTCGGCGTGCACCCCGGCACCCCCGCCGCCGAGCTGCGCATGGGCGGCGTGTCGGTGGAGCCCGTCCCCACGGACACCGGCCGCGCGCGCCTCCCCGTCCTGGTGGCGATCAACGACGGCGAGGACGGCCTCGCCGGCTCGCTGGAGTACTCCGCCGACCTGTTCGACCGTGTGGCAGTGGAGCGCATGGTCGCCCACTTCGGCGCGCTGCTGGAGGGCGCCCTGGCCGATCCGGAGACGCGCCTCCTGGACCTCCCGCTGCTGTCGGCGGCGGAGACGCGGCGCATCGTCCACGAGTGGAACGCCACCGACGGCGACTACCCCCGCGGCGTCTGCATCCACCAGCTCTTCGAGGCGCGGGCCGCGCGCACCCCGGACGCGGTCGCGGTGGTCTGCGGCGCGCGGAAGCTGACGTACGCGGACGTGGAGCGGGAGGCGAACCGCCTCGCGCGGCGGCTTCGCGGGCTGGGCGTGGGGCCGGGGCGCTACGTGGGCGTGCACCTGGAGCGCTCCGCGGAGATGGTCCCGGCGCTGCTGGGGATCCTCAAGGCCGGCGGCGTCTACGTCCCGGTGGAGGTCGGCAACCCGCCCGCCCGGATCGCGGCGACGCTCGGCCCGCTGGAGGCGGCCTGCATCGTCACGCAGACGCCGCTCGTCCCCGTGCTGGCGGGGCTCGCGACGGAGCTGCCCGCGCTCCGCGAGCTGGTCTGCGTCGATCCCGGCGGAAGCGTCGATCCGGCCGTCTCGGCCGGGCTGGGGACCACCACCCGGGCCGACCTGGACGCGCTCCCCGACGCGCCGGTGGAGTCGGGCGCCGGAGCGGACGACCTGGCGTACGTGATCTTCACCTCCGGCTCCACGGGCGCGCCCAAGGGCGTGATGGTGCGCCACGCGCCCGCCGTCAACCTGATCGACTGGGTGAACGGCACCTGGGGCGTCGGCCCGGGGGACCGGGTGCTCTGGGTCACCTCGCTCTCCTTCGACCTCTCCGTCTACGACGTCTTCGGCCTGCTGGCGGCCGGCGGCTCGGTGCGCGTCGCCACTGCGGAGGAGACCCGCGACCCGGAGCGGCTGGCCCGCGTCCTGGCGGAGGAGCCGGTCACCTTCTGGGACTCGGCCCCGGCGGCGCTCCAGCAGCTCGTCCCCTTCCTGGGCGAGGAGGCGCCGGCCGCGCTGCGCCTGGTCTTCCTGAGCGGCGACTGGATCCCCGTCGCCCTGCCGGACCAGGTGCGCCGCCGCTTCCGCGGGGCCGAGGTGGTGAGCCTGGGCGGCGCCACCGAGGCGACGGTCTGGTCCAACTTCCACCGCGTCCGCGACGTGGACCCGGACTGGACCAGCATCCCCTACGGCCGCCCCATGCGCAACGCGCGCTACTACGTGCTCGACGCGGCCATGCAGCCGGTGGCGCCGGGCGTGGCGGGCGACCTGTACATCGGCGGCGAGGTGCTGGCGGAGGGGTACGCAGCCGCGCCCGGGCTGACGGCCGTGAAGTTCGTTCCCGACCCGTTCGGCGGCGCGGCGGGCGCGCGCATCTACCGCACCGGCGACCGGGCGCGCTTCTGGGAGGACGGGACGATGGAGTTCCTGGGCCGCCTGGACGCGCAGGTGAAGGTGCGCGGCTTCCGCATCGAGTTGGGGGAGGTGGAGTCCGCGCTCTGCGCGCACCCCGCGCTCCGCGACGTGGTGGTGGCCGCGCGCGAGGACGAGCCGCGGGTGAAGCGGCTGGTGGCGTACGTCGTCCCCGCCGCGGGCGAAGCGGCGCCCTCGCCCGCCGAGCTGCGCGCCTGGCTGCGCGAGCGGCTTCCGGAGTACATGGTGCCCTCCGCCTGGGTGGCGCTGGACGCGCTCCCGGTGACGCCAAACGGGAAGCTGGACCGCAAGGGCCTCCCCGCTCCCGGGCGGGAGCGGCCGGAGCCGGAGCACGGCCACGTCTCACCGCGGACGGACGCCGAGCGGAAGCTGGCGGAGATCTGGGCGGAGACGCTGCGCGTGGAGCGGGTGGGCGTGCACGACAACTTCTTCGAGCTGGGCGGCGACAGCATCCTCTCCATCCAGGTGGTCGCCCGCGCCGCGGCGGCGGGGCTCAGGATCTCGCCGCAGCTCGTCTTCCGGAACCAGACCGTCGCCGAGCTGGCCGCCGCCGCCGCGTCCCTGGACGGGCCCCGCGCCGCCGACGCCCCCGTCTCCGGCGAGGTGCCGCTGACGCCGGTGCAGCGCTGGTTCTTCGCGCAGGACCTCCCCGAGCCCCGGCATTACAACCAGTCCCTCTGCCTGGAGGCGCGCGGGCGGATCGACGCGGCGGCGCTGGAGGGCGCGCTCGCCGCCGTCCTGGCGCACCACGACGCCCTGCGCCTGCGCTTCCGCCGCACCCCCGCCGGGTGGACGCAGGCGTACGCCGCCGACGCCGCCTTCCCCCTGGAGCTGGCCGACCTCGCCGAGGTGGGCGACGCGGAGCTGCCGGGGGCGATCCAGGAGCGGGGGGCGGCCGTGCAGGCGGGCCTCGACCTGGAGCGCGGGCCGCTGGCGCGGGCGGCGCTCCTCGACTTCGGCGCCGGGCGGCCCCAGCGGCTTCTGGTCGCCGTGCACCACCTGGCCGTGGACGGCGTCTCCTGGCGGGTGCTGCTGGAGGACCTGGAGACGGCGTACCGGCAGCTCTCCCGCGGCGCCCCCGTGGCCCTGCCGCCGAAGACGACGCCCTGGCACGCCTGGGCGGAGCGGCTGGCGGAGCACGCCCGCGGCGAGGCCGTGCGCGCCGAGGCGGCGTTCTGGAGGGACACCGTCGCCGCTCCCTCCGCGCCCCTGCCGACGGACCTCGCCGGCGCGAACGTCGAGGGCTCCGCCCGCACGGTGACGGTCTCACTCGGCGCGGAGGAGACGCGGGCGCTCCTGCGGGAGGTGCCGCGCGCCCAGCGCGCGCGGGTGGACGAGGCGCTGCTCGCCGCGCTGGCGCAGGCCGTGGGCGAGTGGACCGGAGAGGGCGGCCTCCTGCTGGACCTGGAGGCGCACGGGCGCGAGCCGCTGTGGGAGGACGTGGACCTGTCGCGCACCGTCGGCTGGTTCACCTCCATCCACCCCGTGCGGCTGGAGGTCTCCCCCCGCGCGGCGCCGG
>DATABU010000455.1:0-2669 GCA_036259415.1 Longimicrobiaceae bacterium | reverse complement strand
ACCTCGCCCACCAGGACGCGCGAGAACCGCTGGTCCAGGCGCGCGGCGGCGATCCCGAACGTGGCGCCCTCGTTGATGTCGGAGCCGAAGCCGCCCGCCATGAGCGACACGGCGCGGCGCGGGGCGTCGCCGCCCGGGACCGGGGCCTGGGCCGGGAGGGCCGCCGGCGCGGCGGCGAGGGCGGCCGCGACGGCCAGGGGACGGGAGAGACGGAGGACGTCCATGTGTGCTCCTTCGTGGTGTCGGGGTGGCGGTCGTCGGCTACTTGCGGAGCGTGAGGCGGACGCGGGCGTCGCCGAAGGCGTGGGTCGCCTCCAGCCGGCGCCCCTGCGCGATGAAGTCCACGTCCCGCAGGAAGGTGTCGGCGTCGTGGCGGAGGCGGACGGTGTCGCCGCGGAGCGTCCAGCTCCCCGCCAGGTCGGCGTCCATGTCCCCGCCGTCCTCGTCCATCCCCGGCAGGAAGAGGCGCCCGGCGGTGGTCCCGTCCGCGCGGAGGGTGAGGTCCAGCTCCCCGCCCGAGCGGAGGGGATGGATCACCTCGTCCGCCGTGGTGACGTCGAACTGCGTGGCCGTGTACTCCCCGGCGACCGAGGCCACGGTGGGCGGCTCGGTGGGGCTCTCGCAGGCGGCGAGCAGCAGGGCGGCACCCGCGAGGGCGCGAAGGGAACGGGGCATGCGGATCGTGGTCATGGATCTTCTCCGGGTCGGGTGCGCGCCGCCGTGGCGGCGTCATCTGTTTGCAGGGGAATGCGCGATGCGCCCGGGTTCTGACGCGGCCGCCGTGACGGCTGCCAGGGGGTGCTCCGTGCGGTCCTGCCATGCAATGCACCACCCCGCGGCCTTCTGACGGGGCTCGCCCGCACCCTCCGTCAGAACCCGCGCAGCCCGCGCATTGCATGGACGGGAAGAGGCGGAGCGGTGGCTCCGCCGGGCACACGCAGCGAGAGGCGAGATGAAGAGGTTCGGCAGGACCCGCGTTCGAGCGGCGGCGGCGCTCCTCGTCCTGCTTCCGGCGGGAGCGCCGGAGGCCCGGGCGCAGGAGCGCGCCACGGTGTCCGGCACCGTGGTGGACGCCTACAACCAGGCCCCGCTGCCCGAGGCGTCGGTGGTGCTGGAGACCCGCGGCCCCGGGGCGCTCCCCGCGCCCGGGCGCGCGCTGGTGCAGGCGACGCGCACCGTCCGCACCGACGCGGGGGGCCGCTACCACTTCTCGGGGGTCCCGGCGGGGGAGTACCGGCTGCGGGTGGAGCGGCCGGGCTACCGCTCCGCCACCGTGGAGGTGGACCTGCGGGGCGCGGCGGAGTCGCGCGTCTCGGTGGGGCTGGACGTGGAGCCGGTGGCGCTCCGGCCGGTGGAGGTCTCCGTGCCGGCGGTGGACCCGGCGGAGCTCTACGGGCGCCGGAGCCGGTCGCGCGACGCGGGGGCGGCGGGGAACCGGCGGGTGGAGGTGGAGCGGGCCCGGCAGGACCGCTACCTGGCGAGCGACGTGCGCGCGGTGACGCACGCCGACGTGGCGCAGGGGATCACGCTGGGGGAGACGGACCTGTTCCGCGCGCTCCAGCGCCTCCCGGGGGTGAGCGCCGGGGACGAGTACAGCGCCGAGCTGTGGACCCGCGGCGCCCCGTGGGACCAGACGCGCGTGTACTTCGACGGCCTCCCCCTCTTCAACCCGGTGCACGCCGTGGGCGGCTTCTCCGGGGTGAACCCCGACGCGGTGGGCGCGGCCTTCCTCCACCCCGGGGTGCAGCCCGCCTCGCTCGGCGGCGGGGCGGCGGGGGTGCTGGACCTGCGCTCGCGTCCCGGCGGCGGCAGCGGGGAGCTGCGGGGGCTGGCCGAGCTCTCCGTGGTGAGCGCGCGGGGGGCGCTGGACCGAAGCTCCGAGGACGGGCGCCGGGCCTGGATGGCGGCCGGGCGCCGCACCTACCTGGACCTGGCGACCGGCGCGGCGGAGCGGCTCCTGGGGCGGGACAAGACCTACCACCTCCCGTACACCTTCTCCGACCTCACCGGGCGCTGGGACCACCCGGTCGGGGAGGAGGGCGCCCTGGAGGTGAGCGGGCTGCTGGAGCTGGACAGGATCAGCAGCACCAACACCAACCTGCTGGACCGGATCTCCGCCGACTGGGGCGGGGGGATGGCCCGGGCCACCCTGCAGAACCGCCTCGGCGGGGTGCGGGCGCGGCACACCCTGGGGCTGAGCGGCTTCTTCTCGTCGCTGGACGCGCGCAACCAGGCGCCGCGGCCGTCGGACCCCGGCAACATCCACTACCGCCCGGCGATCGAGCCCACCTCCAGCGGGATCCTGTACACCGTCTTCCGGGGCGAGCTGGAGCCGGTGACCTCCCCCTCCCCGCTCCCCTGGCAGGCGGGGTACGAGCTGGCCAACCAGCGGGTGAGCTTCGCGGGGCCGCGCCCGCTCCCCCTGGCCCTCGTCGACCCCGACGCCCGGCGGCTCGACCGCGAGCACGCCCTGAGCCACGCGGCGCTGTGGGGGAGCCGCCGCTGGCGGCCGGCGGAGGCGCTCACGCTGACCACGGCGATGCGGCTGGAAGCCGGCCCCGCGGTGCGGGGCGGCGGCGTGCTCCGCCTGGCGCCGCGGGTGGCGGCCCGGCTCCAGGCCACCCCGGCGCTCGCGCTCTCCGCCGCGGCGGGGAGGTCGTTCCAGTACG
>DATABU010000454.1:0-5135 GCA_036259415.1 Longimicrobiaceae bacterium | reverse complement strand
GCGGCGCGGGCGGGTCACCGTGGCCACCCTGCCGCCGTCGGTGCTGGCCATGCTCCCGCCGGACGACCTGCCGGAGCTGCGCACGGTGGTCAGCGCGGGGGAGGCGGTGGACGCCGCCACGGTGGAGCGGTGGAGCGGGGGGCGTGCCTTCGTGAACGCCTACGGGCCGACGGAAACGACGGTCTGCGCGACCTCCGCCCGCTGCGAGGCGGACGGGCGTGCCCCGGCGATCGGCCGCCCTCTGGAGAACGTGCGGGTGTACGTGCTGGACGCGGCCGGCCGGCCAGCGCCGGTCGGCGTCCCCGGCGAGCTGTACGTGGGAGGTGTGGGGGTGGCCCGCGGCTACCTGGGCCGGCCGGGGCTGACCGCCGAGAAGTTCGTTCCCGATCCCTTCGGCGGCGAGACCGGGGCGCGGCTCTATCGGACGGGCGACCGGGTGCGGTGGCGCCCCCAAGGCATCCTGGAGTACCTGGGCCGCCTGGACGAGCAGGTGAAGGTCCGCGGCTTCCGCATCGAGCCGGGGGAGATCGAGGCCGTGCTGTCGGCGCACGCAGAGGTGCGGGAGGCGCGGGTGATCGTGTGGGAGGATGCGCCGGGCGAGAAGCGGCTGGTGGCGTACGTAGTGGGTGGCGTCGAGGCGGATGAGCTGCGGGGGCACCTGCGGCGGAGCCTGCCGGAGTACATGGTGCCGGCGGCGTACGTGGTGCTGGAGGCGCTGCCGCTGACTCCGAACGGGAAGCTGGACCGGAAGGCGCTGCCGGCGCCGGAGTACGCGGCCGACGCGGACCGGTACGTGGCGCCGCGCACCCCCGTGGAGGATGTGCTGGCGGGGATCTGGGCGGAGGTGCTGCGGCTGGAGCGGGTGGGCGTGGAGGAGAGCTTCTTCGACCTGGGCGGGCACTCGCTGCTCGCGACCCGGGTGGTGTCGCGGGTGCGCGCGGTGTTCGCCATCGAGCTGCCGCTGCGGGCGCTCTTCGAGGGACCCACGGTGGCGGAGCTGGCCGGGCGCGTGGAGGAGATGCGCCGCGCGGGGCTGCCGGTGCTGCCGCCGGTGGTGCCGGTGGAGCGCACGGGGGCGCTGCCGCCGTCCTTCGCGCAGGAGCGGCTCTGGTTCATCGACCGGCTGGAGCCGGGGAGCACCGTCTACAACGTCCCCGTGGCATGGCGCCTGGGCGGAGCCCTGGACCAGGCGGCGCTGGAGCGCGCGCTCGGCGAGGTCGTCCGCAGGCACGAGGCGCTGCGAACCGTCTTCCGCGAGGTGGACGGCTCGCCGGTGCAGGTGATCGCGCCCTTCGGCGGGTTCGCCCTGCCGGTGGAGGACCTGTCGGGGCTCGGCGAGGCGGATCGCGAGGCGGCGGTCGGGCGGCGCGCCGGCGAGGAGGCGCGGCGGACGTTCGACCTCTCGGCGGGCCCGCTCTTCCGTGCGGCGCTGCTGCGGCTGGGCGAAGAGGAGCACGTGCTGCTGCTCTCGATGCACCACGTCGTCAGCGACGGGTGGAGCATGGGGGTGCTCTTCCGCGAGCTGTCGTCGCTCTACGCGGCGTACCGCGAGGGCGGCGAGTCGCCGCTCCCGGAGCTGGCGGTGCAGTACGCCGACTACGCGGTGTGGCAGCGCGAGCAGCTGGCGGGCGCGGTGCTGGACCGGCAGCTGGCGTACTGGAAGGAGCGCCTGGCGGGCGCGCCGGAGCTGCTGGAGCTGCCGACGGACCGTCCCCGCCCGGCGGTGCAGACGTACCGGGGCGCGAACGTTCCGGTGGAGCTCCCCCCGCAGCTGCTGGAGCGGCTGCAGGCGCTGGGACGCAGCGAGGGCGCGACGCTGTACATGGTGCTGCTGGGCGCCTTCCAGGTGCTCCTCTCGAAGCACGGCGGCGGTGAGGACGTGGTGGTGGGAAGCCCGATCGCCGGACGCACGCGCCGGGAGGTGGAGGAGCTGATCGGCTTCTTCGTCAACACGCTGGTGCTGCGCACCGACCTCTCGGGAGATCCGAGCTTCCGCGAGGTGCTGGGGCGGGTGCGGGAGGCAACGCTGGGCGCGTACGAGCACCAGGAGGTGCCCTTCGAGAAGCTGGTGGCCGAGCTGCAGCCGGAGCGGTCGCTGACCCACTCGCCGCTCTTCCAGGTGATGTTCACGCTCCAGAACGCCGAGGACCAGGGAGCCGCTCTTCCGGGGCTGAGCGTGAGCGGAGTCGCAGCGGGGCTCGCGAGCGCCAAGTTCGATCTCTCCCTGGGTCTGGTGGTGACGTCGCGCGGGCTGCGTGGCGGGCTGAACTACAGCACCGACCTCTTCGAGCGCGCCACGGTCGAGCGGATGCTCGGCCACCTGGAACGGGTGCTGGAGCAGGTCGCCGCGGACGCGGACGTGCGGCTTTCGCGGCTGGAGCTGCTCGGCCAGGCGGAGCGCGCCCTCGTGCTGGAGGAGTGGAACCGGACGGCGGCCGGGTATCCGGCGGACCGGTGCATCCACGAGCTCTTCGAGGTCCAGGCGGCCAGAACGCCGGGGGCGGTGGCCGTGCGCTTCGAGGAGGAGTCGCTCACCTACCGCGCGCTGAACGAGCGTGCCAACCGGCTGGCGCACTACCTTCGGCGGCACGGGGTGGGGCCGGAGGTGCGGGTGGGGATCTGCCTGGAGCGGAGCCTGGAGATGGTGGTCGGCATCCTGGCGGTGCTGAAGGCCGGGGGCGCCTACGTGCCGCTGGACCCCGGGTACCCGGCCGAGCGGCTGGCGTACGTGCTGGACGACAGCGCCGTGCCGCTGGTGCTGGTGCAGGCTGCCCTGCGCGGGGCCGTCCCCGCGCGCGAAGGCGTCGAGGTGCTGGCGGTGGACGCGCTGACGGAGCGGCTCGCGGCGGAGCCGGCGGAGAACCCGGCGGGCGGCGCGGGGCCGGATTCGCTGGCGTACGTCATCTACACCTCGGGCTCCACCGGCCGCCCCAAGGGGGTGATGAACCAGCACGGCGGGGTGGTGAACCGGCTGTGGTGGATGCAGGCGGAGTACGGCATCGGCGCGGCCGACGTGGTGCTGCAGAAGACGCCGTTCTCGTTCGACGTGTCGGTGTGGGAGCTCTTCTGGCCGCTGCAGCAGGGCGCCTGCCTGGTGATGGCGAGGCCGGACGGGCACCGCGACCCGCTGTACCTGCAGGAGGTGATCGAGCGGCGCGGGGTGACCACGCTGCACTTCGTCCCCTCCATGCTGCAGCAGTTCGTGGAGACGGCGGACCCGGCGCGCTGCGGCAGCCTGCTGCGCGTCGTCTGCAGCGGCGAGGCGCTGCCGCCGGCGCTGGTGGAGCGCTTCCACGAGCGCTTCCCGGCCCCGATCGAGCTGCACAACCTGTACGGCCCCACCGAGGCGGCCGTGGACGTGAGCTACTGGCCGTGCGCGCGCGACGGAGCAGCCGGCGTGGTGCCGATCGGCCGGCCGGTGTGGAACACCGCGCTCTACGTGCTGGACGCCGCGCTGCGGCCCGTGCCCGTGGGCACCCCCGGCGAGCTGTACATCGGCGGGGTGCAGGTGGCGCGCGGCTACCTGAACCGCCCGGAGCTGAGCGCGGAGCGCTTCGTCCCCGATCCGTTCTCGGCGCAAGGCGGCGCACGGCTGTACCGCACGGGCGACCGGGCGCGCTGGCGGGTGGACGGCGCCATCGAGTATCTGGGGCGGCTCGACTTCCAGGTGAAGGTGCGCGGCTTCCGCATCGAGCTGGGCGAGATCGAGGCCGCGCTGCGCCCGGCGCCCGGCGTTACGGACTGCGCCGTCGTCGCGCGCGAGGACGAGACGGGCGACCGGCGGCTGGTGGCGTACATCGTGGGTGAAGCGGAGGCGGAGGCGCTGCGCGCGCACGTGCGGCGGAGCCTGCCGGAGTACATGGTCCCGTCCGCGTTCGTCTTCCTGGACGCCCTCCCGCTCTCGCCCAACGGCAAGCTGGACCGCAGGTCATTGCCGGCGCCGGAGCTCTCGTCGGCGGAGGAACGGTACGTGGCGCCGCGCACCCCCGTGGAGGAGGTGCTGGCGGGGATCTGGGCGGAGGTGCTGCGCCTGGAGCGCGTGGGCGCCACGGACGACTTCTTCACGCTGGGCGGGCACTCGCTCCTGGCCACGCGGGTGGTGTCGCGGGTCCGCGAGCTGTTCGGGGTGGAGCTTCCCATCCGCGCCGTCTTCGAGCACTCCAGCCTGGGCGCGCTGGCCGCCGAGGCGGACCGGCTCCGCCGCGGCGCGCCGGGGGTGGAGGCGCCGCCCATCGTCCCCGTTCCCCGCGACGGCGACCTCCCGCTCTCCCTCGCACAGGAGCGGCTCTGGTTCGTGGACCGGATGGAGCCGGGGAGCGCCACCTACCACATGCCCCTCTTCGTCCGCCTGGAGGGGGAGCTGGACCCGGACGCGCTTCGCCGCGCCCTGGACGAGCTGGTGCGGCGGCACGAGTCGTTGCGCACCTTCTTCCCCCTCGTGGACGGCGCTCCCGTGCAGCGCGTGGCCCCCCCCGCGCCCGCCGAGCTGGTCTTCCACGACCTGGGCACCCTGCGCGGCGACGAGCGCGAGGACGAGGCGGCCCGCCTGGTGCGCGAGCAGGCGCGCCTCCCCTTCTGGCTGGAGACCGGCCCCCTGTTCCGCGCCGACCTGGTGAAGCTGGGCGAGGGCGACCACCTCCTCCTGGCCACGCTGCACCACGCCATCGCCGACGGCTGGTCGCTGGACGTGCTGTGGCACGAGCTGGCGGCACTGTACGGCGCCTTCTCGCGTGGCGAGGCGTCGCCCCTCCCCGAGCCCCGCATCCAGTACGGCGACTTCTCGGTCTGGCAGCGCGCGTGGCTCCAGGGCGAGGTGCTGGAGCGGCAGGTGGCCTTCTGGCGGCGCACGCTGGAGGGCGCCCCGCCGCTCCTGGAGCTCCCCGCGGACCGCCCCGCCCCGCGGTGCAGACGCACTCCGGCGCCGTGGAGCGCGCGTTCCTCCCGCGCCAGGCCGCCGACGCCGTGCTGGCGCTGGCACGGCAGGAGGGCGCCACCCTCTTCATGGTCCTCCTGGCCGCCCTGGACCTGGTGCTCTCGCGCCAGTCCGGACAGGAGGACGTGGTGGTGGGCACCCCCATCGCCGGCCGCACCCGCGCCGAAACCGATCGCGTGGTGGGGCTCTTCCTCAACTCGCT
>DATABU010000453.1:0-2083 GCA_036259415.1 Longimicrobiaceae bacterium | reverse complement strand
GGCTCCATGCTCTCCACGCTGCGCGGGCGGCTGCGCCTGGGCGGCGCGGCGCTGGTGGTGCTCATCGCGCTTGGCGCGGTGGTGAGCCTGGCGACGGTGGACAGCCTGACCCGCGCCATGGACACGCGGCTGGAGTCGCTCCGGCACACCACCCAGATCGGCAACTCGCTGGAGTCGCTGATCCTGAGCCAGATCGCGGCCGGGGAGCGCTACCTGGTGAGCCGCGACGCCGAGATCGCGCGGACCTTCGCCGACAACGGGCTGCGGGCGCACGAGCAGCAGACGGAGTACCGCGAGCTGGCGAACCTCACCCCGGCCGAGCGGCAGGAGATCGAGGCGGTGGAGCAGCTCCACTCCCGCATCGAGGTGGAGTACGCGCTTTCGCACGCCCTGGCCGACTTGGGCGAGGGCGGCCGCGCCATCGAGCGCGTCGCTGCGGTGCGCCCGCTCACCGACACGCTCCAGGCGGCCATCCGCCAGGTCAGCGCCGGGCAGGCCGACAAGGTGTCCGCCGCGGCCGCGGAGCTGACCCGCACCTCCCGCGACCGCAAGCTCATCCTGGTGGTGATCTCCATCCTGGCGGTGCTCTCCGCCATGGGGCTGATCTGGAAGGCGCTGCGCGACATCAACACCCCGCTGGAGGAGCTGGTGCAGGCGGCCGAGCGGCTGGGCGAGGGCGACCTGCGCATCCACCTGAACGGGAGCATGACCCGGGAGTTCGCCGCGCTGGCGGACGCCTTCAACGGGATGGCGGCGCAGCTCCGCAACATCGTCTCGGAGACGGTGAGCACCTCGGAGCAGATCTCCGCCTTCGCCTCGGACCTGTCCAGCATCAGCGAGGAGGTGGCCGCCTCCAGCAGCGAGGTCGCCACCGCCATGGTGGGGATCGCCAGCGGCGCCGAGACGCAGACGCGCGGGCTCCAGGCCACCCTGGAGGCGCTGGAGCAGATGCGCCGCCGCACCCAGGAGATCGCCTCGGCCTCGCAGAGCGTCACCGCCCTGGGCGACCAGATCTCCACGGTGGCCGGGGGGAGCCGGGTGCAGGTGTCCACGGCGCTGCAGCTCCTCCTGGAGGTGCGCGAGGTGGTGCGCGAGTCCGCCGAGCAGGTGCGCGAGCTGAAGCAGTCGTCCAACCAGATCGACCGCTTCGTGGAGACCATCACCGGGATCGCCCGGCAGACCAACCTGCTGGCGCTGAACGCCGCCATCGAGGCCGCCCGCGCCGGCGAGCACGGCCGCGGCTTCGCGGTGGTGGCCGAGGAGGTGC
This sequence comes from Longimicrobiaceae bacterium, assembly GCA_036259415.1. Lineage (GTDB taxonomy): Bacteria > Gemmatimonadota > Gemmatimonadetes > Longimicrobiales > Longimicrobiaceae > JAFAYN01. The sequence continues at coordinate 816 of DATABU010000453.1, read as the reverse complement.
GCAAGCTGGCGGAGGGCTCCGCCCGCGCGGCGCAGGAGGTGGCGCAGAACGTCACCGCCATCCGCTCGCGCATCGAGGGGGTGGTGGGGACCATGGAGCAGGGGACGGGGAAGGTGGCCGGCGTGGAGGAGGTGTCCAAGAGCGCCGACGCCGCCCTGGAGCAGATCATCGCCGCGGTGGACGGGGTGCGCCTGGCCGCGGGACGGGTGGTGGACGCCGTGGGCCGCAACCAGGAGGCGCTGGGCGAGGTGGAGGGGGGGATGGCGGACGTGTCCGGCACCTCCGAGTCGCACGCCGCGAGCGCGGAGGAGGTCTCCGCCGCGGCCGAGGAGCAGTCCGCCGCCACCGAGGAGATGTCGGCCTCCAGCGCGGAGCTGCTGCACGCCGCCGAGCGGATGCGCGAGCTGGTGAGCGGCTTCCGCACCTGAGGCCGCCGCGGCCGCGCCGCGCCCCCGGGGGCGCGTCCGGGATACCCCGGGCGCGCCCCTTTTTTCGTGCCGCCCGGCGGCGGCTGGCGCGGCGGGAGAGAGCCGTTGGAGCCACTTCCGGCCGCGCCGGTTGCGCCGTGACGCGCAGACGACCAGCATCGTCCTGGCTGGCGGAGGACGGCTGCGCGAGCGCCGTCTGCTCCACCGGGCAACCCTCTTCCTGGAGCCTTCCCCATGTCCCACGGAATCGCGCGCGGCGGACCCCGCCGGCTCGTCCTGGCGCTCGCCCTCCTGGGCGCCGGCGCCTGCACCGACCAGGCCCCCTCGCCGCTCGCCGCCCCCGACGCCGCGCCGCTCGCCGCCTGCGGCGGGGCCGGCGCCCAGAACC
>DATABU010000452.1:0-3538 GCA_036259415.1 Longimicrobiaceae bacterium | reverse complement strand
GGCGGCCCAGGAGGCGCACCGGTGAGCCCCCGCGGCGAGGGCGCGCTGGCGGCCGTCGAGGGGTGGTTCGCCTCCCGCGGCTGGACGCCCTTTCCCTTCCAGCGCGAGGTGTGGGAGGCGTACCTGGGGGGCGAGAGCGGGCTGATCCACGCCGCCACGGGGACGGGGAAGACGTACGCGGCGTCGATGGGGCCGCTGCTCGAATGGATCGAGGAGCACCCGGACGGCGTGGGGAAGAAGGCGGTGCGCCGGGGGAGCGCGCCCGCGTTGCGCGTCCTCTGGATCACCCCGCTCCGCGCGCTGGCGGGCGACACCGAGGAGGCGCTCCGGGCCCCACTGGACGACCTCGGCATCCCCTGGACGCTGGAGAGCCGCACCGGCGACACCTCGGCCGCCGTGCGCGCCCGGCAGCGGACGCGCCTCCCCACCGCGCTGGTGACGACGCCCGAGAGCCTGGCGCTCCTCCTCTCTCGCGCCGACGCGCGGGAGCTCTTCGACGACCTGCGCGCGGTGATCGTCGACGAGTGGCACGAGCTGATGGGGACCAAGCGCGGCGTGCAGACCGAGCTTGCGCTCGCCCGCCTCCGCCGGTGGCGGCCGGGGATGCGCACCTGGGGGCTCTCGGCCACCCTCGGCAACCTCGAGCAGGCGCGCGAGGCGCTGTTGGGCGCGGGGCCCGGGCGGCCGAAGTCTCGCGCCGTCCGGGGGCTGGTGCCGAAGACGGTGGTGGTGGACGCGCTGATCCCGCCGACCCTCGAGCGCTTCCCCTGGGCGGGGCACCTGGGGACGCAGATGCTCCCGCAGGTGCTGGAGGCGGTGGAGGAGGGGGAGAGCGCCATCGTCTTCACCAACACGCGCTCGCAGACGGAGATCTGGTTCCGCGCCATCCTGGAGGCGCGCCCCCAGTGGGCGGGGGAGATCGCCCTCCACCACGGCTCGCTCGACCGGAAGACGCGCGAGTTCGTGGAAGACGGGCTGCGCACGGGCCGCCTGCGGTGCGTGGTGGCGACGTCGAGCCTGGACCTGGGGGTCGACTTCTCGCCCGTGGACCGCGTCCTCCAGATCGGCAGCCCCAAGGGCGTCGCGCGGCTGCTGCAGCGCGCGGGGCGGAGCGGGCACCGGCCGGGGGTGGCCAGCCGCGTCACCTGCGTCCCCACGCACGCGCTGGAGCTGATCGAGGTGGCGGCGGCGCGCGACGGGGTGGAGGCGGGGGCCGTCGAATCGAGACTCCCGGTGGAGCGGCCGCTGGACCTGCTGGCGCAGCACGTGGTGACGCTGGCGCTGGGGGGCGGCTTCTTCCCCGACGAGCTGAAGGCGGAGGTGCGGACGACCCGGGCGTACGCGGGACTGATGGACGACGAGTGGGCGTGGGTCCTCGACTTCGTCACCCGCGGCGGCGACGCGCTGGAGGCGTACCCCGAGTTCAGGCGCGTGGTGGTCCGCGACGACGGGCTGTACGTGGTCGACGACCCGCAGGTGGCGCGGCGGCACCGGATGGCGGTGGGGACGATCGTGAGCGACGCGGCGATCACGGTGCAGTACCTGGGGGGCGGGCGGCTGGGGAGCGTGGAGGAGAGCTTCATCGCGCGGCTGAAGCCCGGCGACCGCTTCGTCTTCTCGGGAAAGCCGCTGGAGTTCGTGCGGGTGCGCGACATGAAGGCGTGGGTGCGGCGGGCGAGCAGCACCCGCGGCGCCATCCCCCGGTGGATGGGGAGCCGGATGCCGCTGTCGACGGAGCTGGCGGCGGCGCTCCGGGCGCGGCTGGAGGAGGCGGCGCACGGGGTGTTCCGCGGCCCCGAGATGGAGGCGGTCCGGCCGATCCTGGAGGTGCAGCGGAAGTGGAGCCGCATCCCCGAGGCCGACGAGCTGCTGGTCGAGCGGGTGAAGACGCGGGAGGGGCACCACCTCTTCGTCTTCCCCTTCGAGGGGCGGCTGGTGCACGAGGGGCTGGCGGCGCTCCTGGCGTACCGGATGAGCCGGCTGGCGCCGATCACCTTCACGCTGGCGGCCAACGACTACGGGATCGAGCTCCTCTCGCCGGAGCGGGCGCCGCTGGAGGAGGCGCTGGCCGCCGGGCTGCTGCGGCCGGAGCGGCTGCTGGACGACGTCCCGGCGTCGCTGAACGCCACGGAGATGGCGCGGCGGCAGTTCCGCGAGATCGCGCGGGTGGCGGGGCTGGTGTTCCCGGGGTATCCGCACGCGGGGAAGAGCGCGCGGCAGCTCCAGGCCTCCAGCGGCCTCTTCTTCGACGTCTTCACCCGCCACGACCCCGGGAACCGCCTGGTGCACCAGGCCCACCGCGAGGTGCTGGAGCGCCAGCTGGAGACCAGCCGCCTGGGCCGCACCCTGGAGCGCCTGGCCGCCGCCCGGGTGGTGGTCACCGAGCCGGCCCGCACGCCGCCGCTGGCCTTCCCCCTCCTGGTCGACCGCACGCGCGAGTCGGTGTCGTCGGAGAGCCTGTCGGAGCGCGTGCGGAAGATGCAGCTGCGGCTGGAGAAGGCGGCGGGGTAGCGAGGAGATTAGGGGACAGGGGACAGGGGACAGGGGACAGCGGGAGGGGGCGACGAGCGACGTGGAAGAGGCCGTCATCCGCCGGATCGTGCGGTGGGCCGAGGGGCGGGCGGAGATCCGGGCGGTGGTCCTCACCAGCACGCGGGTGCGGGCGGGGGCGCCGGTGGACGCGCTATCGGACTGGGACGTGATGCTGTTCGTCCTGGATCCCACGCCGTTCCTGGGGGACGGGGCGTGGGCGGGGGAGCTCGGGCCGGTCCTGGTGCAGATGCCGCCGCGGGGGCGGGAGGACGCGTGGGACGCCCCGACCCGGCTGGTGCTGTACGAGGACGGGGCCCGGATCGACTTCTCCGTCTTCGCCGTGGGCGTCCTCCGCGAGGCGGGGGAGGCGTCCGCGCTCCCGGAGGAGGTGGACGCCGGCTACCGGGTGCTGCTCGACAAGGACGGCCTGGCGGCGGCGCTCCCCGCCGCGAGCGGCCGCGCGTACGTCCTGCGTCCGCCCACGCGGGAGGCGTTCGACGCGGTGGTCGAGGAGTTCTGGTGGGAGACGGCGTACGTGGCGAAGAACCTGTGGCGCGGAGAGCTGCTTCCCGCGAAGTACAGCCTGGAGTGCGTGCTGAAGCTCGACCTCCTCCGCCGGATGCTGGAGTGGCGCGTCGCCCTCGACCACGGCTGGACGTACCGCCCCGGCGTCCTGGGCCGGGGCCTGAAGGCGCACCTCCCGCCCGAGCGGTGGAGCGAGCTGGAGCAGACCTTCTCCGGCGCGGAGATGGAGGAGGGCTGGGGCGCCCTGTGGCGGACGATCGCCCTCTTCCGCACCGCCGCCATCGAGGTCGCCGGACGGCTGGCCCTGGAGTATCCGCACGGCCTCGACGCGCGGATGGCGCGCTACCTGGAGCGGATCCGGACCGGGGCGGGATCGGACGCCGCCGGGTGACGACGGGCGGCGGCGGGCACGATGAATCGCGCGGCTACATTGGGTTGGCGAATCGACGGACCCAGGGGCTGCACGGGGTTCTCCCCTCCC
>DATABU010000451.1:0-20425 GCA_036259415.1 Longimicrobiaceae bacterium | reverse complement strand
CGGAGGACGGCCGCCCGCGGCCCCTCACGCCGGAGGCGGCGGCCTGGGCGCGCGGGCTCCTGCGGCCTCGTAGCTGACGGGACGCGCGCCGGCGGGGCAACCCGCGCGCGCGTCCGCGAATCTTACAGATGTAAGCGATAGTCGACCGACCCCGAACCCCCACCCGGGAACCTCCCATGATGCGACGAGTCGTCTCCGCCGCCGCCCTGCTCCTCGCCCTCCCCCTGCCGCACCTGGCCGCCCAGTCCGCGGCGCCCGAGCCGCCGACCGTCGTCCGCGGCGCGCTCGGGGCGCGGGCCGACTCGGTCCTGCGGTCAGCGGCCGCGGACGGGTTCTCGGGCGTGGCGCTCGTGGCCAGGGGCGGAGAGGTGGTCCTGAAGAAGGGCTACGGGCTGGCCGACCGCGCCGCGGGCACGCCGATGACCGGCGAGACGGTGGTGCAGATCGGCTCCAACACCAAGGACTTCACCACCGTCGCCATCCTCCAGCTGCACGAGCGGGGGAGGATCGACGTGCAGGACCCCATCACGGAGTACTTCGACGGCGTTCCCGCCGACAAGCGGTCGATCACCCTCTGGCAGCTGCTCGACCACCGAGCGGGCTTCGACCTGCACCTGGGCGGCGACTTCGAGGCCCTCTCCCGCGAGGAGATGGTCCGGCGTGCCCTCTCGTCGCGACTGCTCTTCGCCCCCGACGAGCGCCGCAGCTACTCCAACATCGGCTACAACCTGCTCGCCGCGGTGGTCGAGAAGGCCACCGGCCAGTCGTTCGACGCGTACGTGCGCGAGAACATCCTCCGGCCGCTGGAGCTGCGGAACACCGGGCACGTCAACGCCCCGTTCGCCCGCGCCTGCCTGGCCCGCGGATACCAGGGCGGCCAGGACCGCGGCACCATGGCGGAGAAGGCCCACGCCGCGGACGGGCCGTACTGGAACCTGCGCGGCAGCGGGGGGATGCTGTCCACCGTGTCGGACATGCACCGCTTCTACCAGGCCCTGTTCACCACGGACCGGCTCCTGAAGCCCGAGACGCGGGCCCTGCGCTTCCGTCCGCAGGACCCGCAGATGATGGCGGGCTCCGACATGGTCTTCTTCTTCCTCTACAATCGGGAGCCCGCGGCGGGGCTGGACATCATCCTGGCCACCAACGTCGCGGAGATGCCGGCGAGGCGGGTCCACCCGCAGCTCGCCGCGGCGCTGGGCCTGGCGGGGCCGGCGGGGCCGGGGCGGCAGGTGGAGATCAGCGGCTCCCCGGCACCGGACGGGCGCCGGGAGACGGTCACGGTCGGCGGCTCCCCGGGGCAGTCCGGCCCGGGCGCGCCTCCCCGGATCCCGGACACGCCCGCCGGCCGGGCGGCGCGGCGATACTTCGGGGCGTTCAACCAGGGCGATCCCGAGGAGATGCTCCGGTTCTACCGCGAGCGCGTCGCGCCCGACCCGCAGGACCCGCGCACCCTCGACCAGCGGGTCCAGGGAGCGCTGCGGCTCTACCGGGAGCTGGGCTTCCTGACGCCGGTGGCGGTGGTGTCGGCGTCGCCGACGCAGCTCGCGCTCACCGTGCGCTCGGTCCAGAAGGGGGAGATTTCCATGGTCTTCGACGTCGAGCCGTCCGAGCCCTTCCGCCTCACCTCGGTGCGGATCGCGGAGCAGGCGGTGGAGCGGTAGGGCCCGCGCGGTGGGGCGGCTCCAACCAAACCGGCCCGTGGGCGCCCGGCCCCACGCTCCCCCCGCCGGGCCGGGCACGTCAGCGGCGGCCGGTCCGCGGCGCGTGGAGGGGCTCGAAGCGGAAGAGGTTCGGGCTGCGCGTGTCCACCGTCATTAGGAGCGCGTGCAGGTCGGGGCTGCCGAAGGTCTCCGCGCGGGTGACGTTGGTCAGCCGCTCTCCGCTGTCGGGGTCCACGAGCGGCTGGTCCACCCGGAAGAAGTGGGTGTCGCCGTGGACCAGCGCCACCGGCCCGCCGAACTCGCGCGCGAGGCGGCCCAGCTCCCGGGTCAGCTCCGCGTAGCCGCTCGGTCGGGACGGCGCACGCGCGGCCGGCCGGGTCCGCTCCAGCTCCGGGTTGGCCTGCATGAAGACCGCGATCCCTCGGCTCCGGTCCCGGCGGGCGGCCCCGAACCCGTCTCGCAGCCACGCGAGGTTGGCCGCCTGGCGCTCCACGAACTCGGCGGAGGGGCTCGCCTGGTCGCCCCGGTTGTTGTTGGAGCCCACCACGTGCAGCGTCAGGAAGGTCACCCCTCCCACGCTCCAGCGCGCGTTCTCGCGGAACTTCGCGAAGCGCGCGTCCGCGCTCTGGCGGGCCAGCGGCATGCCGCGTCCGCCCAGGGCGGCCTCCCCGCTCGTGAAGACCTCGCGGAGACGCTCCAGCCGCTCCAGCGGGTCGTGCCCGGCACAGTCCGTCCACTCGTTGTCGCCGAAGGTGTAGACGAGGGGGTGCGGCATGGCCGCGAACTCGCGGGCCCGCTGCCGGTAGAGCGAGTCCGTGCAGGTGGTGTGGGTGATGTCGCCGACGTGGACCACGAACGCGACCCGCTCCCGGGCGATGGTGTCGAGCACCGCCCGGTAGGCCGCCAGCACCTCCTCCCTCCCGGGCTCGTCGGGGGCGGCGTAGGGCATGTCGCCGAGGACCGCGACCCGGAACGGCACGTCGGCAGGCGTGGGCCAGGCGCCCCGGCCGGGCGAGGCGCCGCAGGCGGCGCAGATCACGAGGAGCGGCAGGAGCTTGGGACGCATCACGAGGGTACCGGAGCCGGGGTGAACGAGATGAGGGCGCAGCCCAGCAGGACGAGCACGACCCCCGCGACCTTCGGGGCGCCCACGGCCTCCTCCAGGAGGAGCCAGCCGAGGAACACGCCCACGGCGATGCTCAGCTGCCGGACCGCGACCACGTAGCTCGACGTCCCGCCGCGGAGGGCGGCGAGCACGAGCAGATAGGTGACCGTGTTGAAGAAGCCCACCTGCAGGATGGCCCCGCGGTGCGAGCGCCACTCCCGCAGGACCTCCCCCCGGGGGCGGCGCCCCAGCACCGCGGCGCCCAGAGCGAGCGCGGCGAGCGTCGTGTAGGCGTAGAAGTACGCGAACGCAGGGAGCGCCTGCACCGCCCGCTTGTCCCAGAGGGTGTAGCAGGCGGCGGTGAGCGCGGCGGCGAGCGCGTACGGGACGGAGGGGCTCCGGAGCCGCGCCCCCAGCCCGGCGAGCGAGCGGAGGTCCAGCGACGGGAGGTGCAGGCTCCCGATCCCGCCGAGGATGAGGGCGAACGCGGCGCACCCCGCGGCGCTCACCCGCTCGCGCGCGACGAGCCACCCCATCACCGGCAGGAAGAGCAGGACGCCCCCGCGCGACACCGGGTACACGAGCGACAGCTCCCCCCGCCGGTAGGCCGCGGCGAGGAGGGCGTAGTTGCCGACGACGAGCAGGGCGCCCACCGGGGCGAAGCCGCCCAGCGCCCGCAGGTCTACCGTGCCCCGCAGCGTCGCCGCGAGGAAGACGGGGGCGAAGAGGACCACCTCTCCCACCTTGCTGAGGGCGACGAAGGTCGGCGAGCCCCCGCTCCGCTTCAGGATGAAGTTCCAGTAGGCGTGGGTGACCGCGGAAACCAGGACGAGCGTGAACGGCTGGACACCCATGTCGCCCCTCCGGCGCGCGGCGGTCCACGACGGCGAGGACCCCCGTGTCGCTCGCGGAGCGATGATACGGCCCGGCGTCTCAGATGTCCAAGACGCATCTGTTGCACCGTTGAGACGTCAGGCTTATTAATCAGCCATGGACTACCGGCACCTGCGCTTCTTCCTCGCCGTGGCGGAGGAGCTCCACTTCACGCGCGCGGCCCGGCGGCTGCACGTGGCGCAGCCGCACCTCAGCCAGGAGATCAGGCGTCTGGAGGGAGAGCTCGGGGTGGAGCTGTTCGCGCGCACCCGGCGCCGGGTGGCGCTCACTCCGGCGGGGGAGGCTTTCGCGCTGGGGGCGAGGCGGGTCCTCGCCGCCACCGACGAGGCGGTGCGCGCGGCCCGGCGGGCCGCGGCGGGGGACACCGGGAGGCTGTCGATCGGGTTCGTGGGATCGGCGGGATACGACGTGTTTCCCGAGGCGATCCGCCGCTACCGCGCCGGGCGCCCCGACGTGGAGCTGGAGCTGCACGAGCTCACGACCGCGGAGCAGATCCCGGCGCTGCGCGCCGGACGGATCGACGTCGGCGTCCTGCGGCCGCTGCTGGCCAGCGACCCGGGGCTCGAGTTCGCCACGCTCCTCGACGAGCCCCTGGTGGTGGCGCTCCCCGAGGGCCACCGGCTCTCCGGGATGGAGCGGGTGGCGCTGGCGGAGCTGGCCGGGGAGCCGTGGATCGTCTTCCCCAGGCACGTGGGACCCGGCCTCTACAGCCGGACCATGCGGGCGTGCGAGCGGGCGGGCTTCACCCCGCGCGTGGTGCAGGAGGTGGGACAGCTCCCCACCATGGTGAACCTGGTGGCGAGCGGGCTGGGGGTCGCGCTGGTGCCCGCTTCCGTGGGATCCCTGGTCCGGGCCGGAGCGGTCTACCGGGAGGTGGCGCCCCCGGTTCCCACCTCGCCGCTCATGGTGGCCTGGAGGCAGGACGACCCGTCGGCCACCCTGCGGGCCTTCCTGGAGACGATCCGCGCGGTCGCCGGGGACGGAGCGCCGCCCCCGGCCGGGCCCTGAACCCGCAGCCCGGGTCCAGCACCGAAGCCGCCCGACGGAGCTGGCGAGCACGAACCCGTACCAGGATCCGCACGTGCAGGAAGGGGAAGCCCGCGACAGGCGGCCCATCCTCGCGCGTTCGCCCCCCGTTCGCGCCGCTCGTCCCGGAACCGTTCCCCGGCTGCGGCCCGCGGCGTACTTCTCTGGTGCGGGGGCTCGCCCCCCTCGCCCGTTCCCGGCCACGCCGCCACCATACTCCGACCGCATGACCGCGATCCGACTCCTCCTGGCCCTGCTCGCGCTGCTCGGCGCGCCCGTCCAGGCCGCCGCCCAGCGCTCCTCCGCGCCGGATCTCAGGGTCGACACCCACTCCGGCACGCCCCTGGAGGAGCGCGGTCGCGAGCAGCTGCTGCGCCTGGCGCGGCAGTATCCGCTGGAGAAGTGGCTCTTCACCCGCGAGGTCCGCATCCGGACGGGGGTGATCCCGCACAGCCACCCGGTGCTCACCCTGAACACGCGCTACCTGGAGGACGACCACCGGCAGCTCGCCACCTTCGTGCACGAGCAGCTGCACTGGTTCCTGGAGGCGCGCCCCGGGCCGACGGCGGCCGCCGTCCGGGAGCTCCGCGGGATGTACCCGGAGGTCCCGGTCGGCGGGGGAGAGGGGGCCCGCGACGAGCACAGCACCTACCTGCACCTGCTCGTCTGCACGCTGGAGCTGGACGCGGCGAGCGAGCTCCTGGGCGAGGCGCGCGCCCGGGAGCTCCTGGGCACCTCGGGCCACTACCGCTGGATCTACCGGCAGGTGCTCACCCGCACCCCGCAGCTCCGGGGGGTGCTGGAGCGGCACGGCCTCACGCCCGGTGGGGCGTAGCGCTGTCGGGGTGCGCGCGTCCCCGCAGCCGCTCACGCAGGGCGCCCGCCCTCCGCCTGGAGACGCGCAGCCGGGTCCCGTCGTCCAGCACCACCACCGCGTCCGCGTGCGATCCGGGCTCCACGGCGGCGATCCGCCCGAGCGCGACGATGGCGGACCGGTGGATCCGCGCGAACCCCGCCGGGTCCAGCTGCCGCTCCAGCTCCCGCAGCGTGGTGCGGAGCAGGTGGTCCCCCTCCACACCGTGGACGCACACGTAGTTGTCGGCGCCTTCCAGCCAGCGCACGGCCTCGACCGGGAGGAGCGTCATCCGGCCGCGGCGCTCCACCACGAACCGGCTCAGCCAGCCGCCGTCCGCGCACACCTGCCTGAGCACCGGCTCCAGGTCCCGGTGCGGCCGTCTCCCGCCCGACGACACCCGCTCCAGCGCCCGCTCCACGGCCGTCCGGAACCTCTCGGGCTGGATCGGCTTGAGCACGTAGTCGGCGGCCCCCACGTCGAAGGCCCGGAGCGCGTGCTCGTCGTACGCGGTGACGAACACGGTCACCGGCACCTCGCGCGGATGCAGGTTGGCCACCACCCCGAAGCCGTCCAGGCCGGGCATCTGCACGTCCAGCAGCAGCAGGTCCGGCCGCTCCCGCCGGATCGCCGCGACCGCCGCGACCCCGTCGCCGCACTCGCCGACGACGCGGATGCCGGGGTAGCGCTCCAGGAGCGCGCGGACCCGCTCCCGCGCCAGAGGCTCGTCGTCCACGACCAGGGCGCGCACGCTCACGGCCGGTCCTCCGCGGGACGGTACGGGATGCTCACCCGCACCGTCGCCCCGCCCCCCGGCCGGGCCTCCATCGTGAGCGCCTGCCCGGAGCCGTAGAGCGCGCGCAGCCGCTCGCGGGTGTTGCCGAGCCCCACCCGCTCCGCCGGGGGCCCGCCACGGTCGATCCCGGCCCCGTCGTCGCTCACCTCCAGCACCAGCGCGCCACCGCTGACCCGGCAGACGACCGAGACCCGGCCCCCCGCGCGGCGCTCCTCCAGCCCGTGGCGGACCGCGTTCTCGACCAGCGGCTGCAGCAGGAACGGCGGAACGCCCGCGCGGAGGGCGGACGGCTCCGCGCGGACCTCCGCCACCAGCCGCTCGCCGAACCGCTCGCGGGCGATCGCCAGGTACTCCTCCACCAGGCGCAGCTCCTCGGCCAGGGGCACGACGCGCGCCCGGGAGTGCGTGAGCGAGGCCCGCAGCAGCTCGCCCAGGCGGCCGAGCATGCGGTCGGCGCCGTCGGGATCGCGGTGGATCAGCGTGGAGATGCCCTGCAGCGTGTTGAAGAGGAAGTGGGGCCGGAGCTGGTCGGCCAGAGCGTCGAGGCGCGCCTCGGTCAACGCGGCTCTCGACTCCGCGGCCTCGGTCGCCGCCCGCTCCGCCCGCTCGCGGACCGCGACGACGTGGGCGAGCGCCACCGCCCCGCCCACCACCGGCAGGGTGCCCAGCGACCGCATCGCGAGGAAGTACGCCGCGTCGAACCCGACGGGGAGCGCCGCGGACACGACCCCCAGGAGCACCACCTCGGCCAGCAGCGTCACCGCCCAGGCCGCGAGCACCCAGCCGGGGAGCTGGCCGCGCCAGCGGCTCCGGTCCAGGGGGTACCGCCGCGCGAGCAGCAGGAAGAGCGGGAACGCCAGGACTGCGGCGTACAGCGGCACGGTGCCGGGACCCAGGACGCGCAGGAGGTCGCGCCACGGCGTGTCGCTCCGCGCGGGGATCCGCGCCTGCACCGGCGATCCGGCGAGCGTCGCGCCGACGGCGACTCCCAGCGCGAAGAGGACCGCGCCGGCGGCCGTGGCCCGGATCGCCGCGGGCCGGACCGGGTGCGAGCGTGCGGGGTCCCTCAAGGCTTCGTTCGCTCCAGGCGGACGGTGACGCGCACGTCCGGGAGGACCATGCCGGGCGGCAGCGGGACGTGCCGCGGCTCCTGTGTACCCGACAGGCTCCCGTCCGGCTGCGGGGTCAGGGTGGCGACGATGTAGCCGCCGCCGGAGCTCTGCGACCACAGCTCCAACGTATCGCCCCGGACGGCAAGCGCCACGTAGCTCTGTCGCAGGTCCGAGCCGTCGAGGGCGACGCCGTGCGCGACCTGCCGCCCGGCGAGGCGGTCCTCCCGCCGCTCGATCACGATCGTCACGGGGACGTCCTGGCCGGGCTCGTGGTCGAGGACCCCCCGCCAGGTGCCGAGGAACGGGGCCGCGGCCTCCGCGTCCACCCGACCCGGCGCGGGCGGCGGGGGGATCTCCGGCATCGCGGCGGCCTCGCGGCTCGCGCGGGCCGCGGCCTCCCGCGCCGCCTGGGAAGCCGGGTAGAGCCGGGTCAGGAGCTCGGCGGCGCGCGCGGCGTCCGCGCCGTCCCTCCGGTTCAGCGCGCGCTGCGCCACCTCGCGGAGGGCGGTCTCCGGCGGAGCGACCTCGTACCCGTACAGGCTCGACAGCTCCCTGTACTGGGCCAGAAGGGCGTCGGTCCGGGCCAGGTCCGCGTCGTGGCGCATGCGGGGGACGTAGTCGGCGAAGAGCCTGCCCAGGCCGTCGTAGAGACCGAGCAGGGGCATCGACTGGTGGCTCTCGCCCCGGACCACCACCCGGCTCCAGCGGACCCCCGGAGGCACGCTGTCCGCGATCAGGGCCGCCTCCCTCGACTCCGCCCCCTCCGCGACCACCAGCATCCCGGCCCGCACGGCGGAGCGCAGGCGGGATGCGATCCGCCCGGCCACGGCCCCCTCCTCCCACCAGAGCGACGGGTCGAGGGCGACGACTCCGCGGAAGAGCCCCGGCCGCTCGGCGAACGCCCAGGCGGCGAAGAGCCCCCCCAGGGAGTGGCCGGCCAGCACGCGGAGCGGCTGAGTGCGGTACGCCGCGTCGATGGCGGGGACCACCTCCTCCGCCAGGCGCTCCAGGAAGGCTGGTCCTCCCCCCGAATCCGGCAGTCCACCCGGTCCGGTGAAGTGCGTGGGGGTGAAGTCGCGGCTGCGGTCCCCCACCTCCACTCCCACCACGATGACCTCCGGCATCCGGGTGCCGGCCGCCAGGAAGCGCGCCGTGCTGGCCGCGTGGCCGAGGTTCCAGGCCGGGTCCAGGACGTAGAGAACGGGGTATCGCCGCCCCCCCTGTCCGTAGGACGCCGGGAGCCGGACGTGCAGGCGAAGGTCTTCGCCGCGCGGGGAGCGGAGCGCGCGCACCTCTCCCTCTACCGCGGGTTCCGGGGGGCCCAGCCCGGCCTGTGCGGCCACCGGCTGCGCGGCGAGGAGGAGGGCGAGGGAGAGGGCGAGGGGCTTCATGTGCGGCTCCGTGCATGGACCGGGGTGAACCACTTTCGCACGGAGGCTACCCGGTGCCGCACGGAACCGTCACGGACCGCGGGAGGAAGTGGAGGTGGGCGGGGGTGAGCGGCGCCGGCACGCCCGGGTGGCGGACCCGCCCCTGCCGCCGGTGTGCGGCCGGCTCACCACCCCAGCCAGTGGCTCCACTTCACCAGCAGCACGTCGCGGGACGGCAGCGCCCAGAGCTCCCGGGCGTCGTCCCACAGGTCCGCGTCGGCGTACTCCCCGTCGCCCGAGCGGCGGTGGCTCCACACCACGAACAGCGAGCTCCCCGGCCGGAACTCCCAGCGCAGCACCGCCGTGGAGTTGAGCTCCCGCACGCCGAAGGCCGGGTCGGCGAGGCTCAGATCCGCCTCCCCGTCGCCGTCGCGGTCCACCCGGTACCGCTCCCCCTCCCTCCACGCCTGGTCCGGAGCGTACGTGCGGAAGCGCTCGCCGAAGGCGCGCGCGCGAGGCTCCCGGACCTCGCGGAGCGCCTCGTAGCGCCCGCTGCTGACGAACGGCTGCGCGTACAGCTGGAAGGACAGGTCGGGCGTGAAGGTGTAGTCGAGGCGCGTGGTGACCGACGCGGTGGTCTGGCGCAGGTCCCCCACCAGGTGGACGGGCTCGGCGCCGTCGCCCAGGTTGCGGAGCCACTGCGCGCGGTCGCGGTTCCACTGGAGCGCGGGCTGCAGAGTCAGCTCCGCGCGGGCGGAGGGACGGTACACGGCCGCGGGGGCGATGCGGGCGACGCGGTCGCCCTGGTCGCCCCAGGTGAGGGTGGTGGAGCCGGTGACGCGGAGCGGCTGCCGCCGGTCGCTGGACACGGTCCAGCCCAGGCGCGTCCGGCCGGGGGTGAGGAGGGCGGGGCCGCCGCGCAGCGCGGTGGGAGACAGGGCGCTCTGGTCGCGGCGCAGCACGGCGGATGCCTCCCACAGGCTGTGGAGCTCCAGGTTGGCGTTCAGCTGTGTGCCGGTGAGCATCCGCTCGCCCCCGAAGGTCCACGCCGACCAGCTGTTCCACCACCCCCACCAGCGCCGGAATCGCCCCGGCTGCATGCGCTGGTAGCCCAGCAGGAGGTGCCCGCGGGCGAAGTCGCTCCCGGTGTGGTACCCCATGTCGTTGGCGTCGAAGCCGGGCGTCACCAGGTGCGCCGCGACGGCCCCCCTCCAGTTGCCGCCCCCGTTCTTGGTAACGCTCCCCATCGCCGACAGGCCGGAGAGCGACGTGCGCCCCGGCCGGTGGTCGAGGTGGGCCGCGTCGGGGCGCTGGAAGCGGTGGACCGGGCCGCGGACGACCGCGTCGATCGCCTCCGCGCTCCCGCCCAGGTGGCTCCCCAGCAGCGCGCCGGCCACGTCCCAGTTGCCGCCGCCCACGCGGACCCGCCCGTCCACGCCGCCCACGTACGCCGCCGCGGGAAGCGGGCGGGAGCCGTCGTCCAGCGCCCGCCGGGTCGCGGTGTAGACGCCGCCGAGCGCGCCGAGACCCGCCCGGAAGTCGCGGCTCACCCGCGCCATGGTGTAGGCGGTGAGCGGCTCCACGGTCGTGCTCTCCCGCGCCCCCGCCGGCGTCACGTACTCGGCCTCCTCCTCGCCGGTCACGGCGCCCAGGAGCCCCACGGACCACCCGCCCGCCGTCCTCCCGGAGAGCTTGGCGGCGCCCAGGAGCGTGGTCATCTCCGGCTGGTCCGCGTACAGGGCGTCCGCGGGCGCGGAGCCGCGCGGCGCCCTGCCGATGCGGCGCGAGTAGAAGAGCGCCTCCGTCCCGTGGATCCAGGGGGCCTCGGCCAGCTCCAGCTGGAAGATGTCCTGCCCCTCGACGAAGAACGGCCTTCGCTCGGCCAGGAAGGTCTCGAACGCCGTCAGGTTGACCTCCGAGGGATCCGCTTCCACCTGGCCGAAGTCGGGGTTCAGCGTGGCGGTGAGCGTCAGGTCGGAGGTGAGGCCGTAGCGGAGGTCGGCCCCGAGCGAGCCGGACCCGCCGCGGGCGCGGTGGAAGGGGTCGGCGGCGTCTCCCGGCTCGCGCTCCACGCGCCCCACCACGTACGGGACGGTCTCCAGCCGGCGCCGGGGGCGCACCCGCAGCCCCCGCAGCTCGCCGAAGCGCGACACGTAGCCGTTCTGCTCGGGGGCGGCGGGGGCCCAGAGCGAGCGCTCCCGCCGCCGGGCGACGTCGCGCGCGAACTGGATCCCCCAGGTCCCCTCGCCGGCGGCGAAGCGGAGCTGGGAGAGCGGGATGCGCATCTCCACCGTCCAGCCCAGCGAGTCGCGCGCCGCCGCGGCGTCCCACACGGCGTCCCAGCCGACGTCCTCCTCCTCCTCGTCGTCGCCGGAGACGAAGGCGTCGGACTTCACCCCGGCGGGGTTCACGGAGAAGCGGAAGGCGGTCCGCCGGTCGTGGTAGCTGTCGATCAGCACGTGCGCCCAGTCGGAGAAGCCGCCGAAGTCGCGCCGGCCGAGCGTGGCCGCGACGGAGTCGGCTCCCGTGTCGTACAGCCGCATCCCCACGTAGACGGCGTCGTCCGCGTAGAGGACCCGCGCCTCGGAGCGCTGGGACGCGGGCCGTCCCGCCGCGGGGCGCCGCTGGACGAAGTCGCCGGCCACCGCGGCCCCCTGCCACGCTGGGTCGTCGAGCCGCCCGTCCACCGCCACCGGCCCGTCCGCGGGCGCGGCGACGAGCGCCCGCAGGCTGCTCCCTCCGCCCGCGGCGGCGGGTTCCGGTGCGGCGAGGGCGCCCTGGGCCCCCGCGGCGGCGGGGAGCAGCGCGGCGAGCGCGGCGAGGCGGACGGAGGCGGGGAGGAGCGTCATGGCGGGGGCGGTTGAGGGTGGAGCACACCGGGCCGGGGGCTCCGGCGCCCCGACCGCGGACGGGACGGAGCCGGTACGAGCTTCGGGCGATCTTCCGCCAGGGACAATCGGGGTGGGACCAGCGGAGGATATCGGGGACGACGGGCTCTCCCGTGAAGCCAACTCCCGCCCCGCCCGGCGGCGAACGGCCGTCCGTCACCCTTCACCGCCGCCTGGCCCAGGCGGATTGCCCGCGCGGGTTCCCCCGGTACCTTGCCATTCCGCACGTGTCCTGCTCCGCTCACCCGGGAGACGCCCATGCCCCACCGCACGATCGGCCCGTCCGGTCCCCGCGCCGCCCGCGGGGTGCCGGCCCTCACCGCCCTCTGGCTCCTCTGCGGCGGCCCCGCGGCGGCCCAGGAGGCGCCGCCGCCATCCTCGAAGCGGCTCACCAGCGTCGTGGACGGGTACCCCCACCCCTCCCCGGACGGCCGCAGGGTGGCGTTCCAGTCCAACCGCAGCGGGAGGTGGGAGGTCTACGTGATGAACGCGGACGGGAGCGCGGTGGCGCAGCTCACCGACGCGCCGGGCGACAACGTCACGCCCAAGTGGTCGCCGGACGGCACGCGCATCGTCTTCGCCGCCAGCCCCGGAGGGAACTCGGACGTGTTCGTGATGAACGCGGACGGCACGGGCCGGCGGCAGCTCACCGACCATCCCGGCGACGACTCCCACCCGCACTGGTCGCCGGACGGGGCGCGCATCATCTTCAACTCGGCTCGCGCCACCCCGGACCTCGCGGCGGAGTGGTCCCGGCAGTGGCACGAAGTGTTCACCGTGCGCCCCGACGGCACCGACCTGCGGCAGCACACGCGCTGCCGGACGGTGTGCACCTACCCCTCGCTCTCAACGGACGGGTCGCGCATCGCGTACCGCAAGGTGGTGGACGCGCCGGGGTTCCAGTGGAGCCTGGACACCACCGTGCGCAATTCGGAGGTGTTCGTCGCCGCCGCGGACGGCACGGGCGAGGTCAACCTCTCCCGGAGCGCGGCCTACGACGGCTGGCCCGCCTGGTCCCCGGACGGGAGCCGGATCGCCTTCACCTCCAACCGGCTGGGCCCCGCGAACGTCGGCCAGGTGTTCGTCGTCGGGGCCGACGGGGCCGGCCTGCGGCAGGTCACCCACGGGCCCTGGTCGCACACGCAGCCGGCCTGGTCGGCGGACGGGACCCGGCTGTACGTGTACCGGCTCCAGGAAGACGCGGAGGGCGAGTTCGGCCACGTGGTGGTGGTCGACCTCGCCCCCACGTGACCATCCACGCAAGAAACGGGAGGAACGCCAGCCCGACACGGTGCATATTGCCGCGACCACATCAACCGGAGGCACCATGACACAGGCTGCGGGAGACTACGTCCTCGGCACGCAGGATTCCGAGGTCGTTCGGCTGGGCGTTCAGCACAGGGTCTGGCGCGAGGCGATGCTCGGCGCGTGGCGGCGAGCGGGTCTGCGGGAGGGCTGGCGGGTCCTGGACGTCGGCGCGGGGCCGGGGTACGCGACCGTCGACCTCGCCGAGACGGTGGGGCCCGCCGGGCACGTGGTCGCGGTGGAGCGCTCGCCCCGCTTCGCACAGGTGGTTCGACGGGAGTGCGAGCGCCGCGCTCTCGCGAACGTGGAGGTGGTCGAGGCCGACCTGATGGACCTGGAGCGGGTGGAGCAGGTGCCGTCCGGGCAGTTCGACATGGCGTGGTGCCGCTGGGTCGCCTCGTTCGTGGCCTCGCCGGAGGCTCTCGCCCGTACCCTCGCGCGGGTGGTGAGACCGGGAGGGCGGCTCGTCGCGCACGAGTACGCCGACTACGCCAGCTGGCGGTTCACGCCACCGCGTCCCCACCTGGAGCAGTTCGTCGGGGAAGTCATGGCGAGCTGGAGGGCGGAGGGTGGGGAGCCGGACGTGGCGCTCCCCTTCGCCGGCATGCTGCGCACGGCAGGGTTCCGGATCGCTTCGGTGCGCCCCCTGGTCTTCGCCGTCGGCCCGGGGGACCCGGCGTGGCGATGGGCCGCCGCCTTCGTCGCGACCAACCCGGCGCGGCTCCAGGAGCTGGGCCGCGTCCCGGCCGAGTGGGCCGATCGGGTTCGAGCGGAGTTCGCCGCCGCGGAGTCGGACCCCGGGGGGCACATGATCACGCCCATGGTGCTGGAGATCGTCGCGGAACGCACCTGAGCGGGGACTGCCGCCCGATTCCATCTCCCGGAGAACCGGCCTCGTGCTCAGGTGCCCGCGGGGCACCCGGGCGGCAGCTCGTCCCCCTCGTTCCCCGGCTGCGCCAGCAGCCTGCGGATCCCCGGCACGTTCCAGTTGCCCGGCGCGACCGCATGGCGTCGTCCTCCGGCGGTGGGCCCGCGGTGCGTGGGGACGCCGGCCGCCCGGCGGTCCCCGGTGGAAGCCCGGCGGCGCGGCTACTCGGCGCGCAGCACGGTCGCCGGCTCGGTGCGGCTGGCCCGGAGCGCGGGCACCACCCCCGCGGCGAGCCCGGCCAGGGCGAGCAGCCCGGCCACCGCCGCGAAGGTCGGCGGGTCGGTGGGGCGCACCCCGTAGAGCAGCGACTCCACGGCGCGCGTGGCCACCAGCGCCGCGCCCAGCCCGACCCCGATCCCGGCGGCCACCAGCGCCAGCCCGTGGCGCACCACCAGCCAGAGCACGTCGCGCGGACGGGCGCCCAGCGCCAGGCGGATCCCCATCTCCTGCGCGCGCTGCCGCACCGCCTGCGCGAGCACCCCGTACACGCCCACCAGCGCCAGGACCAGCGCCACCCCCGCGAAGGCGGCGAGCAGCGCCATCAGGAAGCGCTGCCGGGCGATGGAGTCGGCGCGGACCCCGTCGAGCGTCTGCACCTCGTAGGGGACCAGGTCGGGGTCCAGCCCGGCCACGGTCCGGCGGACCGCCGGGGCCAGCGTCATCGGGTCGCCGTGGGCGCGCAGCACCAGGACCATGCCGCGGGTGGGGTCCTGCGCGACGGGCGCGAAGATCTCGGGGCGCGGCTCGTCCGCCAGCCCGTCCTGCCGCTCGCTCCCCACCACGCCCACGATGGTGCGCCAGACGGAGCTCTCGTCCGGGACCCGGTCGAAGGCGATGCGCTGGCCCACGGGGTCCTCTCCGGGGAAGTACCGCCGCGCCAGCGCCTCGTTGACCACCACCGCCATTGGCGCGCCCGCCCGGTCGGCGGGGGTGAAGCCGCGCCCGCGGAGCAGGGGGACGCGCAGCGTCCGGAAGTAGCCGGGCGTCACCTCGCGGTGCAGGACGTCCACGCCGTACTCGTCCGGGCCCCGGCCGGCGACGCTGAAGTCGCTCGACCAGCTCGGATCGGTGAGCGGGAGCTTGCGGACGGCGCCCGCGTCCACCACCCCGGGGAGCGCCCCGGCGCGGCGGACCAGCTCGCCGTAGAAGGCCGCCACCTTCTCGTCGGTGTCGTACTCGGCGGCGGGGAGCACCAGGGTGACGGCGAGCACGCCCCGCGACTCGAACCCCGGCTCCACCTCGCGGAGCTCCCGGAAGCTCCGCAGCAGGAGCCCCGCCCCCACCACCAGGAGGAGCGCGACCGCCACCTCGGCCACCACCAGGGCCCCGGTCACCCGCCGGGCGTTTCGGCCCAGCCCCGTCGCCCTCCCCCCCGCCCGCAGCCCCTGCCCCAGCGGGGCGCGCGAGGTCCACGCGGCCGGGACCAGCCCGAAGAGGAGGCCGGAGGCGGCCGTCACCGCCAGCGTGTAGACCAGGACCCGCCAGTCCAGGGCGATCTGCCCCTCGGCGAGCAGCTCCGGGGGGCGGAGCGCTCCCAGCACCCGGGTCCCGCCCCAGCCCAGCAGGAGCCCCGCCCCCCCGGCGACGGCGGACAGGACCAGGCTCTCCGTGGCCACCTGGCGCACCAGCCGCCGCCGGCCGGCGCCCAGCGCGCTGCGGACCGCCAGCTCGCGCTGCCGCCCCGTCGCCCGGACGAGCAGCAGGTTGCCCACGTTCGCGCAGGCGAGGAGGAGCAGCAGGCCCACGGCCCCCAGGAGGACCAGGAGCGGGGTGCGGGTGTCGCCCACCAGGAACTCGTGGAGCGGGGTCATGCCGGCGCCCATGAGCCGGTTGGTCTCCGGGTACTGCGCCTGGAGCCGGCGCACCACCGTCTGGAGCTGTGCGTCCGCGGCGTCGAGCGGGACCCCCGGCCGCAGCCGGGCGACCGGGCGGACCCAGTGCGCGCGGCGGAACCAGGTCTGCTGGCGGGCGGCCGGGTCCCAGGCCATGGGCAGCCAGACGTCCACCCCCTCCACCGGGAGGTCGATCCCGGGGGGGACGACGCCCACCACCCGCACCGGCCTCCCGTCCACCTGCACCACCCGCCCCACCACCTCCGGGTCGGCGCCGAAGCTCCGGATCCACGCCCGGCGGCTGATCACGGCGACGGGCTCCGGCCCCGCCCAGGTCTCCTCGTCGCGGAGGGTGCGCCCGTGCTCCGCGCGCACGCCCAGCACCGAGAAGAAGTTCCCGGTCACCTGCGCGGCGCTCAGCGCCTGCGGCTCGCCCGCTCCCGTGAGCGTGACTCGGTCCGCGAACTCGGCGTATCCCGCCACGTCCTGGAAGGCCGGGACCTGCTCCCGCCAGTCGAGCAGGTTGGCGGGCGCGGCCGACACCGCGTGCCAGTCCTTCTCCGGGTTCTCCTCCCAGAGCATCACCAGCCGGTCCGGGTCGGCGAAGGGGAGGGGACGCAGGAGGACCCCGCTGACCGCCGAGAAGATGGCCGTGTTCGCTCCCACCGCCAGCGCGAGGGTCAGCACCGCGACGGCGCTGAAGCCGGGGCTCCGGCGGAGCGTCCGGAGCGCGAAGGCCGCGTCCTGGCGGAGCGCGTCCCACGCCCCGGTGCGCCGCTCCCGCCGCAGCCGCCTGCGCCCGATCTCCGCCAGCTCCCGCTTCGCCTCCGCCGCGTCGCCGAACTCGCGGTGCGCCTGCGCGCGCGCCGCGGCGGGGCTCATCCCCCCCGCGGCGAGCTCCTCCGCCCGCCGCTCCAGGTGGAAGGCGATCTCGTCGTCGACCTCGCCCCCGAGCGTCGCTCCGGAGGTGGGGAGCCGGAAGATGCGGCGGATTCCAGGGATGGGTGCCATGGTGGTGTCTCCGGTCAGGCGGTGTGCAGGATCTTGAAGACGGCCGCGGCGTAGCGCGTCCAGGTGCCCGTCTGCGCCTGGAGCTGCCGTCGTCCCTCGGGCGTGGCCCGGTAGTACTTGGCCCTGCGGTTGTTCTCGGTGATCCCCCACTCGGACTCCAGCCAGCCCCGCGCCTCCATGCGGTGCAGCGACACGTACAGCGCCCGGTCCTCCACCTGGATCTCCCGGTCGGTGGCGTCCCGGATCCAGCGGGCGATCTCGTACCCGTGCCGCGGCCCCCAGGAGAGGGTCTTCAGCACCAGCACGTCCAGGGTGCCCTGGAGGAGCTGGAGATCCTGGTCCGCCATCGTTGCACTCCCCGTTCCTGTTCCCCGGAAGCGTTCCGGTATGAAAGGCGGCTGCGCCCTTTCCCGCGGGGTCGTCGTAGACCCCGGGGTCCGGCGTGGACTCCTGCCCGTCCGGCAAGCGGAAGCGCGTGCCGCCGCGAAGCTCAGCGTGCGCTCAGCGAGCAGCCTTCTCCGACCGGGTCCGCCGGGGAGGGGGCCGTGCCGGAGCCGGCGATCCCCTGCGGGTCGACGGCCAGCAGCAGCAGCTCCCTCCCCCGCTCCCCTCCCACGTCGCCGTATCCCGCCACCACCCACCCGCCCGGGACCTCCACCGCGGCGTTTCCCGCCTGGTCGGCCGGGGCCGCGTAGGCCCGCAGCCACTCCAGGCGGTCCGCCGCGTCGAGCTTCGCCAGGTACGCGTCCCAGCCGGCCGCCCCGAAGCTCCGCGTGTACCCCGTGGCCACGTACCCGCCGTCCGCTGCCGGCGCCATGGCGATCACCCGGTCGTCCCCGCCGCCCCCGAAGCGGGTGCAGCGGACCGGCTCCCCGTCCACCCCGACGCGGATGGCGAAGCCGTCGTTGGGCCCGGCCGCCCCGGTGCTCCCGTACCCGCCCAGGACCGCCTCGCCGTCCGGGTACACCAGGAGCGCGTGGCCCACGTCGTCGCCGGCGCCGCCGTATCGCCGGGCCCAGAGCAGCCCGCCCCCGGCGTCCAGCGCCACCGCGAGGACGTCCAGGTCCGCGCCCGGCGCGCGAGTGGCGAGCCCCATGGCGACGATCCGCCCCGTCCCGTCCACGCCGACGTAGAAGAGCCGGTCGATCCCGGGGCCGGCGACGCCGGTGCGCCACAGCTCCTCGCCGTCGGCGTCCACGCGTACCACGGCGCTGCGGATGTCGGCGCAGGGCGGTCTCCCGGAGGAGCTGGGGATGCACCCCGCGGGCTCGCCCGTCTGCTCGACGAACACCATCCCCCCGTCGGGGAGGACGGCCAGGTCGGTGGCGCGCTGGTTCTCCGGTCCCCCGTAGGTGCGCCGCCACAGCGGGTTCCCGGCCGCGTCGGTGCGGACCAGCACGGCGTCCTCGCTGGAGGTGCGCGCCGAGGCGCCCCACCCCAGCAGCGCGAAGCCGCCGTCGGGGAGCTCGCGGGCCACCCACCCCAGGTCGTCGCCGCCCTCCCCGTAGCGGCGGGTCCAGCGCGGCCGGCCGGCGGGGTCGGCGCGGACCAGGAGCATCTCCGCGTCCCCGCGGGGGCCCCGGGCGTAGCCCGCGATCACCAGGTCGCCGTCGCGGGCGCGTCGCACGCCGTTGGCGGCGTCCGCGCCGGGCCCGGGGACGGGGAAGAGGAAGGGTGCGGGGAGCGCGCCGCCCTCCTGCGCCGCCGCCCCCGGCGGGTGCAGGAGGGCCAGGAGGAGCGGGGCCGCGGCGAGCGGACGGGGCCGTCTCATTCGGGCGAGTGCCGGCGGAACCACTCCGCCACCTGCCGGTCGCGCGCCTCGTGGCGGCCCGCCAGCGTGTGGCCCTCCCCCGCGAAGACGTGCAGCTCGTAGGGACGCCCCAGGGCGTCCAGGCGCTCGGCCAGGGCCAGGCTCTGCCGGGGGGAGACGGACCGGTCCGCGCCCCCGTGCAGGATGAGCAGGGGCACCGCGAGCCGGTCCGCCCAGCGCAGGGCGGAGCGCCGCTCCACGATCTCCGCCCTGCGCTGCTCCCAGTCGGGCCAGATCTGCGGCGCCGCGCCGCGCGACCGCTCGTCGCCGGCCATGGTGGCCTCCACGTCGGTGAACGCCCCCACCACGGCGGCCGCCCGGACGGGAGCCCCCTCGCGGATCGCCTGGTACGTCATCATCCCACCGCGCGACTCGCCGTACATGTAGAGCCGCTCCGGGTCCGCGCCGGGGAGCGACCGGGCCAGGGTGACCGCGTTGAGCACGTCCGCGACGTCCGCCCCGCCCATCTCGTCCCGCCCCTCCCCCCCGTCGCTGCCGCGGTACTGCGGCGCGACCACCACGAACCCCGCCTCCACGAGCCGGTGCAGCAGCGGGGCGAGCACCGGCGCCTGGTCGCCCATGACCCAGGAGCCGCGGTTGTAGACCACGACGGGGAGACGCCCCGCGCCGGGCGCGGCGGGCGCGGCCAGGTAGGCGACGACCTCCAGCCCGTCGCTCCGGTACCGCAGCCTGGAGAGGGTGAAGCCGGCGTCCCGCCGCGCGCGCTCGTACCCTTCCCTCTCGCCCTGCCGGGTGAGCGCGCGCTGCTGGTCGGCGGCGAGGCTGTCGAAGGGGGCCAGCCGGTACGCGGCCCGGGAGACGACCTGTCCGTCGTGCGCGGCCGGCTGGGGCGCCTGCCCCGCCGCGGCGGCGGGGAGGGCGAGGCAGAGGAGCACGAGTGCGGTTCGCATCGGCGGGCCGGGAGGGGAGGACCCCGGGCGGGACGGGCGCCCCGCTCGGGCATGCGGCGGCACGTTGCGGCGGCGTGAGGGCACCGGGCAACGCCGCCGGGACGAATGGCGGCGGGACGGGATCAGCGGCGCAGGGCGGGGGCGCCCTGCACCGGCGCCAGGCGGTCGAGCGCCGCCCGGTCCAGCAGGACGCCGTTCGCCACCACCGCCCGGACCGCCCGGGTGTTGCGGACGTCCTCCAGCGGGTCGGCGTCGAGCAGGACGAGGTCGGCGGCCCTGCCGGGCTCGACGGTGCCGAGGGAATCCTGCACGCCGAAGTACTCGGCCGGGTTCCGGGTGGCCGCCTGGAGCGCCTCCATCGGCGTCGTCCCCACCGCCTCCACCAGCATGGCCAGCTCGTCGTGGAGGCCGTAGCCCGGGAGCATCAGCAGCGCCCCCACGTCGGTGCCCGCCAGCATCCGCACCCCGGAGCGGTGCATCTCGCGCAGCCGGGCCACGCTGCGCCGGAACTCCCCGTCCAGCCCCGTGGGCGGCTCGATCCTGTGCTCCTCCCGGCGGATCCGCAGGTCGCGCTCCGTCAGGGCGTTCCGCTCGCCGGCTCCTGCCTGAGCCGGACCCGCGTCTCCCCCACGGTGATGGTGATCTCGCTCCCCTGGCGGCTCACCTCCACGTCGGCCTCCCGGCCGCCGTAGACCTCGACCCCCACGTCGCCCATCCGTCCCACGTAGCGCAGCCGCGCCTCCCCCGGGACGGGCCTCCGCCCGGCCACCAGCGCGACCTCCCGGCTCGCCGGGCCGCGCCGGACGCGCAGCCGCACGCGCTGGCCGGGGCGCACCGCCCCGAGCGCCCGCCCCCCGGTGGGCGTGGCGACGGGGTGGCCCTCGACGTGGGTCAGCACGTCCCCCGGGCGCAGCCCCGCC
>DATABU010000450.1:0-1654 GCA_036259415.1 Longimicrobiaceae bacterium | reverse complement strand
CGAGTGCGCTCCCGGGGCTCCTCAGTCGAGAGGTTCCTGCTACAGGGCTTTGCGGAAATGGACGGCGCGCTCCACCTCCTCGAAGCCGAGCGCCCGGTGCGCCCGCTGGCTGCCGCGGTTCTCCAGCTCGGTGTCGGAGGCGAGCTCGGCGTAGCCGCGGTCGCGGCCCCACTGCTCGGCCGCGGCCATCAGGGCGGCGCCGATCCCACGGCCGCGCACGTCCGGGTCCACGTACCAGCTCTCGACGTACGGGGTCGGCCCCGTGCATCCCTCCGCGTAGCTGCGCACCGACAGCTCCAGGAAGCCCGCGAGCCCGCCTCCGGGGCGCTCGCAGACCAGCACGGCGCTCGGGAGCAGCTCCGGGGAGGGCGCGCCGGCCAGGAAGGCGTCGACGGAGGGGACGTGCTCGGACTCCGCGTGAGGGGGGTAGAGCCCCACCAGTAGACGGAGCCATTCGGCACGATCGCTCGGCTGGACGGTGCGGATGCGCATCATGGGCGGAAGTCTCGACGCGTGGACTGGGACGGAATACCTCACCGGCGCCACGTCAGGGCCAGCGAGCCGTAGCCGTGCGGCCGGGCCTGCCCTTCGTACTCACGGCCGCGGACGACGAAGCTGTACTCCGCTCCCCACCGCGCGAACCCGTACCCGAGTCCCACGGCGGCCTCGCTCACCCGGTCGCGCCTCTCCGCGCGCACGCTCTCGCGGAAGGTGCTGCCGTCGAGGAACAGGTTCCGCGCGACCCACTCCTGCCGCACCCGCCCTTCGGCATGCCATTTCGGGCCCTCCTCCTCCGCGCCGAGCCTCACGCTCAGCCCGCCCGCCAGGCCGGTCCACACGGTCCCCACGCCGGCCTCGGCACTCGGGCGCAGGAGCATCCCGCCGAGCTCGCGGGGCCACGCGGCGGCGTAGCGGAGCAGCACGCCCGGCTCCCACGGCAGCTGGTGGTCCCAGCCCTCCTGCCGCGTGGAGCCGACCAGGCGGTGGAAGCCGTTCTGCACCGGCTCCCCCAGCGCGGCCGGCCCGGTCGTGCCGACCTCGACGGCGAGCCGATGCTCCGTCCCGCCGCGGGTCACCAGGACCTCCGCGCCAGCGTAGAGCCAGCCCGCGTAGGGCCGCTCGCCGGGGACGGGCTCCGGGCCGTCCAGGCGGGGCGTGTAGATGCGCTGGCCGATGCTCAACCCTGCCCACGTGCGCGGGGCTCCGCCCCCTTCCGCGACCTCTGCGCCGATCCAGCGGCGAAGCGGCCGGGGCAGCGTCCGGAAGCGGGCGGCGAGCTCCACGCCGTGCGTGTAGTCGTGGTCAGGCGGGGGACCCGTCCCGCGCACGGCGAGGATGTCGTTGTCGAAGCGCAGGTGGAACGCGGAGACCTGCTGGGCGGCGGCCCCGTCGGGCAGCCCCTCGCTGACGAGCCAGAGGGCCAGCAGCCGGAGGCGGACTCGGCCGCCCGCCGCCCGCGGCATCCCGTCAGCCGGGCTCGCCGCGCAGGCGGCGGAGCCGTTCGACGCGCCGGTCGGAGTCGGCCTCGCGACCGAAGAGCGTGACCCGGGTGGGGCGTCCTGCCGCCTCCGCCTCCTCCACTCTGCGCATCAGCCTGCGGATCCCGTAGGTGCCCTTCGCGCAGCAGATGCAGGCGCAGGGGGGGGACCCGTTG
>DATABU010000449.1:0-6513 GCA_036259415.1 Longimicrobiaceae bacterium | reverse complement strand
CCGGAACGGGGTGCCGCGTCGAAGAGGCCGCGGGGCGTGCTGGCCTACTGCCCGCCGGTCTCGGAGGGCGGGGTGTCCTTGTCCTCGCCCGGCCGGTGCTCGTACATGCTCTCCGGGTCGATCCCGGGCTGCTCCGTCATCTCCGTCCGGTCCCGGCCGTGCGAGTTGGCGGGGAGGGTGGGGATCTCCGCCCCCCCGGACTCGTCCTGCACCGGGGCGGCCTCGGCGTTCTCGGTGACGTGCGGGGGGTGGAGCCGCGAGGAGGCGGCGTCCCCCACCTCCTTGCGAGGGCCGGGCTGGCTGGGCTTCCCGGCGTCGGCCGCCGGCCCGCCGGTCCCCTCGCCCAGGCTCCGGCTCATGCGCCCACCTCGTCCCCGTCGAACTCCGAGTTCCCCAGCTTCTCGCGCTCCCGGCCCTCCTCGAAGCCCTCGCTCCCCTCCTCCAGGGGGCGGCCGGCGCGGGCGTGCACCGACGGCTCGGGGTTCTCGCCGGGGACCGGCACCCCCGACGCCTTCGCTTCCTCGCGGGACTGCGCCAGCTGCTGCTTGTCCTCCGCCGGGGTCTTGAAGGCGCCGCCGTGGCCGCTCTGCGGGAGGCGGTCGTAGTCCGTGGCCCCGGCCTCGGACGGATCGATGTTGTACTGGTCGGGTCGCTTGCCGCCCATCGTACGCTCCTGCTTCGAGTTGCGGATGCGGGAAGGGTTCCCGTCTCCCGCCTCCGTCCTTCAGGAAGCGTGCCGGACGGCCGCTACTGCGGCGGGGTGAGCAGCAGCGCGCCCCGGACCCCGGTGGTGCGGTGCGTCCCGTAGCCCACGACCTGCCCGCGGTCGTTGATGTCGGCGGCGGCGTCGAAGCTCCAGTCTCCCGGCACGAACAGGTCCGCGATGCGGATGGGCCGCCCGTCGCGGAAGAGCACCGGGACCCCGTCGGGCGACGGGCACCCGGGGCAGAGGCCCGTCCCCACCGCGTCGCCCCGGCCGTTTCCTGCCGTCGCCTTGCTGCTGAACCCGCTCCGGAGCGGAGCGAAGTGCGTCACCGCTCCGCCCGGCCGCCAGGTGAAGGGGAGGATCACGCCGCCGGCCAGGTCGTGCCCGAAGACCCTCCCCTGCGCCTCGACGTCGTTCCCCTCGCTGAGGATCTCGCTGGTGGGCGGCAGGGTCACCTCCGCCGCGGAGTCGCTCTCCAGCAGGAAGGCGCGGCCCGACTCCGTCCCCGAACCCGCCCGGTACAGGGTCCCCGTGATCTGCCCCGCGTCGTTGATCGCCCTGGGCGTGAGGCGGAGGCCGCCGTAGTTGCCGAGCGCCTTCACCGCCCCGTCCCGGAAGATCCATCCCCCGCCCGCGCAGTTGCGGGTGCAGAAGTCGTCCATCCAGCCGCCCACGATCTCGCCCCGGTCGTTCATGGCGAGCGAGGCGATCCGCGCACCCGGCGCCGCGGCCGTGACGGCGGTCCCGTCGTCCCAGAGGAAGACCACCCGCCCCGTGGCGGTGCGCGCCAGCCCGCCCACGCGTCCAGACTCGTCGATCCCCGCGGGGACCACCGCGCCCGAGGCGCCCACGCCGGGGATCCCGACCTCCGTGAAGCTCCCGTCCCGCCACACCCAGCCGCGCTCGCCGCTGACGGCCCCGAACTCCCCGACCGGGGTGTAGGAGTAGCCGGCCACCTGGCCCAGCTCGTTGATCGCGACGGCCCGGCTGGCGGGGAGACCCGGCAGCGTCCCCAGGTAGGTGAGGGTGTAGGGGCGCTCCACCGTCAGGGTGAGCGTCCCCTGGGCGCCCCCGATCCGCGCCGTGACGGTGGCGACGCCCGGCGCCAGGGCGCGCACCACGCCCTCCGCGTCCACGGTGGCGACCCGCTCGTCCGA
Organism: Longimicrobiaceae bacterium; assembly: GCA_036259415.1. Lineage (GTDB taxonomy): Bacteria > Gemmatimonadota > Gemmatimonadetes > Longimicrobiales > Longimicrobiaceae > JAFAYN01. The sequence goes on along the minus strand of DATABU010000449.1, from coordinate 4,650 downwards.
GACGGTGTAGCGCGCCGTGCGTCCGGGCATCACGTTCCCCGCGGCGTCGCGGGGGACCGCCAGGACGCGGGCGACGGCGTTCGCCGCGTGGTCCTCGGTGGGCGTGCGGACGGCCACGCTGTTCCCCACGACCAGGGTGAAGCTGTCCGGCTCCAGGGTGACCTGCGCCACCGCCGCCTCCACCGTGAGCTCCACCCGCCCCTCCCGTCCGCCCGCGGAGGCGGTGATCGTCGCCGTCCCAACGCCGCGCCCGGTCACCACTCCGTCCTCCACGCTGGCGACTGCCGGGGCGCTGCTGGTCCAGGAGACGCGGCGGCCGGAGATCTCCTCCCCGTCCGCCCCCCGCACCACGGCGGTGAGCTGGAGGGTCTGGCCCACGTCCAGGCTGGGCCCGGGCGAGGTGACCTCCACCGCGGCCACCGGGGTGCCGCGGGCGGGGTCGTCGCACCCGGCGAGCGCCGCCGGGAGGGCGGCCAGGCATAGCGCCGCCCCGAGACGGACGGCGCGGGCGGACAGCGTCTGGTGGAGCATGGCGGTCCTGTCGGGTTCGTCGTGTCGGTCCTCGTCCGTTCCGCCCCAGGACGACGGCGGACGGCGCCACGTCACGGTGACGCCGCCCGCTCGAAGACGCGTTCGCGAGCGGTCAGACGAAGCTCCGCGCGAATGGCGCCGCGAGCAGTCCCGCCCCCGGCTGGGGGCCCGCGTGAGGGATGCGAGCGCGAAGCGGCGAGACCCGACAGCAGTATCGTCGGGGCTCGCCTCCGTTATCGGGCGTAGTCTGCCCGCTTACGGAGCCGCAGCCCGACCCGAGCGCCAGCGAGGGGCACGCCCAACCAGGCAGTTCCCCCCGATCGTCCCGGATCCGATGTCAGAACGAGCGGCCGAAGCGCAGGTACAGCTCGGGCTCGGGGCGGCGGAGCGGCCCCTCGTCCAGGGGGACGCGGCTGAGCGGCACCGCGACGCCCCCGCGCAGCACCAGCCCCGCGAAGTAGCCCAGGGTCAGGTCCGCGCCCAGCTCGGCGCCCACGGAGTACACCGGGTCCGGCGAGGTGCCGGCGCCGCCGAAGAGCTCGCACGACCCGGGGCACCAGGCGGTCCCGGCGTCGGCGAACACGTCGCCCCAGACGCGGTCCAGGAACACCGGGAGGAGCCCGGCGCCGCGCTCCACCAGCGCCAGGGGGAAGCGGTACTCCGCCGTGGCCGAGACCGCCCGGCTCCCGGTCTGGATCCCCTCCGGGTAGCCGCGCACCGGGAAGGTGAGCGAGCTTCCCAGCCGCACATCCACCCCGGGCGAGACCTCGGCGGCGCCCCCGCCAGCCCCGCCGAGGCTGAACCCGGGGCTGCGCGAGCCGCTCTCCGCGCCCCCCGTAGCGCGCACGGCGAGCGCGTGGCGCGCGAAGCCCCAGAGCGGGAAGCCGCGGTACGCCCGCGCGCGCCCGATCCCCCGCACGTACCCCGTGGGGTCCTCGCCCTCGCGGAAGCCGCGGGTGTAGCGGCGTCCCTCCAGCGTCGCCGAGAGCGCGTACCCAGTCTCCGGGGAGATGGAGAAGTCGTAGCCGCGCGCCGTGGAGCGCCCGGCCGCCAGCACCACGCCCAGGTCGGGCGGCGGGTCCGCGACGCGGTCGCGGAGGTCGCCCGCGGCCTCCGGCTCGTCCCAGGCGTAGTCGCGGTTCTCCCACTCCCCGCCCAGGCTGAGCCAGGTGTACGAGCGCATGCGCTGCCGGGGGAGGGTGAGCCAGGCCATCGCCCTCTGCTCCCGCTGCAGCAGCGCGCTGGGGACGGAGCGCAGGCTGTCGTCCACCCGGATCGCGGCGGGCGAGGCGAGCCGCACCGACCACTCCTGCCCCACCTCCAGGTCCAGCAGGGGGACGCCCCACCCCGCGAAGCGGTACTCCAGCGAGGCGTCCGCCCGCGCGCCGTCCGTGTACACGAACGCCGAGGCGGCGTACTCGTGGCGCCCCACCACGTCCGTCCCGAAGACCAGCGCGCCCAGCGCCGTCCCCAGCTCGTCCCCCGGCGCCACGAACGGCGTCCACCCCCGGGGGAGGAGGCTGCGCCAGGGGGAGTACGGCCGCGCGGGGCCGCCGAGGGCGGCGGGTGCGGCGGTGTCCGCGGGGGCCGCCGCCACCGTGGCGCGCACCGGGGGGGCGGGCCTCCACCCGGCGGTGTCGAAGGGGATGCGGGCGACGTGGTACCCGTCCGCCCGGTACAGCGAGAAGGCGATCCAGCGCCCGTCCGGCGACACGTCCGGCTGGAAGGCGCCGGTCAGCACGCTGGTGACCTGCCGCAGCCGGTCCGCATCCACCTCCCAGGCGTACAGGTTGGGGATCCCGGTGCGGTCGGACGAGAAGAGCACCCAGCGCCCGTCCGGCGACCAGGCGGGGGAGGCGTCCACGGCGCGGTCGCGGGCGGCCTCGCCCAGCACCCGCCCCGCGGTGTCCATCACCACCACGTCGTAGAAGCCCCCCGCGCGCCACCGCGACACCGCGATCCGGTCGCCCCGCGGCGACCAGCGGGGGTAGGCCCAGTGCACGTCAAGCGAGGGCTCCGCCAGCGCCCGCGCCTCGCGGGTGGCGAGGTCCACCACCACCGGGACCGTGGTCCCCCCGCCGGTCCGCACCGCCACGGCGCGCCGCCCGCCCGGCGCAGGGTGCGGGTCCAGGAGGCGGGTCCCCTCCGTGAGCCGCTCCGGCTCCCCGTCCGGGCCCGCGAGGTACAGGTCGGAGCGGACGCGGTACGGGTCCACGTAGTCGAGCTGCGCCAGCAGGAGCGAGTCCGTCCGGCCCACCCACGACGCCGGCCCCAGCGAGGTGCGCGGCACCCGCTCCCGCGCCCCCTCGCCCGGGACCAGCAGCCGGGTGGCGGGCTCGTCGCGCCCCGTGTAGGCGGTGTAGGCCAGGGCGCTGCCGTCCGGCGCCCAGCGCGGGTGCAGCGCCCAGCGCCCCTCCGTGGTGAGCACCTCCGGCTCGGTGAGCCCCGCCCGCCGCAGCGAGTCCGCCAGCGGGAGGTAGCGCTGCCGGAGCCCCGCCTCCCACTCGCGCCAGGCGCGGGTGAAGGAGACTCCGAACGCCTCCTGCGCCGCGGCGTCCATCCGGTAGGGGACGAGCGAGCCGCCCGCGGCCCGGACGAACGCCCCCACCCGCTCGGGACCGTAGCGGGCCGCCAGGTGGCTCACGAAGAGCGAGCCGTACACGTAGCGCGTGGCTCCCGCAGGCCAGGTCGCGGAGACGCCGGTCGCCCGGTCGATGTCGAAGAAGCGGTCCTCCAGGACGGCCGTGCGCAGCATCATGTCGTGGATGCTCCCGCGGACCCGGCCCGCCCGCGTCAGCCGCGACTCCGTGTACGTCGCCAGCCCCTCCGTGACCCACCCGGGGGTGATGGCCGAGGGGAAGAGGAGCGGCGACCTCCCCAGCACCGAGCGGAGCGGGCGCCAGATCCCCCCCGCGTAGTCCAGGTGGAAGACGTGCGCCAGCTCGTGCGTGATGACCAGCTGGAGCCAGTCGTCGTAGAAGGACAGCGTGGGCTCGTCCGCCGGCGGGTGCGCGTAGACCACCACCCGGTTCCCCGGGAAGGGCGTGGCGTACCCGTTGGAGTAGTCCACGTTGTCCGCCAGCACCAGGTCGATCCGGCCGCGCGGGGGGCGCACCAGCGTCGCGGCGAGCTGCGCGTACGCCTCCTCGGCGCGGGCGCCGGCGCGGCGCGCCAGCGAGTCCAGCCCCTCGGTGAAGTGCACGCGGAAGTGCGGCGTGTCGAAGGTCCGCCAGCGCGCGTCCGGCGGGAGCTGCGCCCGGAGCGGCGCGGCCGCCAGGGCGAGCACGGCCAGCAGGGGGAGGACGCGGCGGAGGTGGAGCATGGGGGATGGAGGCACGGAGTCCGGGGGAAGCTCAGCGGGACGCGGGTCCCGTGGCGCGCGCCCGCAGGAACGCCTCGATCCCGCGCAGGTGGGCGCGGGCGACCCGCTCCTGCACCCCCGGGTCGCGGAGCGCGGCCTCCTGCTCGGGGACCATCAGGAACATGGTCTCGGTGAGCGCCGAAGGCATCCAGGTGGGGCGCACCAGCGCCAGGTCGGCGCGGGCGACGCCCAGGTCGCGCAGCCCGAACTCGCGCAGCAGCTCGCGCTGCAGGTGCACCGCCAGCTCGCGGGAGTGCTGCCGGTTGTAGAAGACGCTGGTCCCGTTGTTCTCCCACGGGTTCACCCCGTCGGGGAAGGCGTTGTTGTGCACCGACACCAGCAGGTGCACGCTGGAATCGGTCGCCTCGGTGGGGCGGGCGCCCAGCGCCACGGCGGCGGTGTCCGGCCGCGTCACCAGCACGCGCGCGCCCCGCTCCCGCAGCATCTCCACCAGGCGGCGCGAGATCGCCAGGTTCGCGTCCGCCTCGGTGAGGCGCGTCGGGCCGATGGCGCCGCCGGGCGGGTGCCCCGCGTCGATCCCCACGTAGAGGCCGCGCAGCGGGTCGCCGGGGTCGATGGGCGGCGGCCGGCGCAGCCGCACCACAAGGTTCCCGCGCTCGTCCAACCCCTGGAGGAAGCCCCACGGACGCTGCGAGAGCCGGACGTGCACGCGGTACGTCTCGTCGGTCACCTGCTCCCACTCCGCGTGCTCCACCAGCGGGTCGGTGGCCCCGTAGTACAGCCAGTTGGTCCGCCCT
>DATABU010000448.1:0-3314 GCA_036259415.1 Longimicrobiaceae bacterium | reverse complement strand
CCGCCGCATCCACCTTTGGGATCAAGGCTTTACGCGACTCCCCCGAGGTTTCCATGTCCCAGCGCCCCCCCGACGCCTCCGAGCCCAGGCGCCCCGGCAAGCCCGCCGGCGGCCTCCCCGCCATCGCCAGCACGGTGCGGCACCTGGCGCACGAGAAGGCGCTGGTCCCCGGGCTGAAGGTGCTGCGCCACCTCAACCAGACCGACGGCGTGGACTGCCCCGGCTGCGCCTGGCCGGAGCCGCGGGAGCGCTCCTGGGCGGAGTTCTGCGAGAACGGCGCGAAGGCCGTCGCCGCCGAGACCACCGGCAAGCGCGCCGGCCCCGACTTCTTCGCGCGCCACACCGTGGCCGAGCTGCGGGCGCACGGCGACTACTGGCTGGAGCAGCAGGGGCGCGTCACGCACCCGATGATCCGCCGCGCCGGCGGCGACCGCTTCGAGCCCATCGGGTGGGACGAGGCGTTCGCGCGCGCCGGCGGGTTCCTGCGGGGGCTGGACTCGCCGGACGCGGCGGCGTTCTACACCTCCGGGCGGACCAGCAACGAGGCCGCGTTCCTGTACCAGCTCTTCGGGCGGATGTACGGGACCAACAACTTCCCGGACTGCTCCAACCTCTGCCACGAGTCCAGCAGCGTCGCGCTCAAGCGCACCATCGGGCTGGGGAAGGGCGCGGTGCAGCTCGCCGACTTCGAGCAGGCCGAGGCCGTCTTCGTCATCGGCCAGAACCCGGGGACCAACCACCCGCGCATGCTCACCGCGCTCCAGGAGGCGCGGCGGCGCGGCGCGGAGATCGTCAGCATCAACCCGCTGCGCGAGCGGGGGCTGGAGTCGTTCGTCCACCCGCAGGACGTGGCCGCCACCCTGACCGGCACGGGGACGGCCATCTCCACCGTCTACCTCCAGCCGCTCCCCGGCTCGGACGTGGCGGTGCTCAAGGGGATCATGAAGCACGTGCTGGAGGCCGAGGCGCGCGACCCCGGCCGCGTGCTGGACCACGGCTTCCTGCGCAGCCACACCGTGGGGCTGGACGAGCTGGTGGCCGACCTGCGCGCCACCCGCTGGGAGGACGTGGAGGCGCAGTGCGGGCTCACCGAGGCGGAGATCCGCCGCGCGTCGGACGTGTACGTCCGCTCGCGGGCCACCATCGTCTGCTGGGCGATGGGGCTCACGCAGCACCGGAACGCGGTGGACAACGTCGTCGCCTGCTCCAACCTGCTCCTGCTGCGGGGGAACATCGGCCGGCCGGGGGCGGGCCCGTGCCCGGTGCGCGGGCACAGCAACGTGCAGGGCGACCGCACGGTGGGGATCAACTTCGACCCGCCCGCGGACTTCCTGGACGCGCTGGAGCGCGAGCTCGGCTTCGCGCCGCCGCGCGCGCGGGGCCTGGACGTGGTGGAGTGCATCCGCGCCATGCACGCGGGGCGCATCCGCTTCTTCATGGCGATGGGGGGCAACTTCCTCCAGGCGTCCCCCGACACGGCGCTGACGGCCGAGGCGCTGGAGCGGGTGGAGCTGGCGGTGCACGTCACCACCAAGCTGAACCGCACCCACCTGGTGGCCGGGCGGGAGACCATGATCTGGCCCTGCCTGGGGCGCACCGAGCTGGACGTGCAGGCGTCCGGGCCCCAGTTCGTGACGGTGGAGGACTCCATGAGCGTGGTCCACTCCTCGCGCGGCCGCAACGCCCCCGCCTCGGCGCAGCTCCGCAGCGAGCCGGCCATCGTCGCGGGGCTGGCGAAGGCCACGCTGGACCCCGTGCCCGGCGTGGAGTGGGACGCCTTCGCGGCCGACTACGACCGCGTCCGCGACGTCGTCGCCCGCGTCCTCCCCGGCTTCGCGGACTACAACCGGCGCGTGCGCGAGCCGGGCGGCTTCGTGCTGCGCCACCCCGCCGCGCACCGCGAGTGGAACACCGCCACCGGGAAGGCGGAGCTGGTGGTGGTCCCGCTGCCGGACGTGCGCCTGGAGCCGGGCGAGCTGCGCCTGTTCACCATCCGCTCGCACGACCAGTTCAACACCACCATCTACGGGCTGGACGACCGCTACCGCGGCATCCGCGGCGAGCGCGAGGTGGTCTTCATGCACCCCGACGACGCGGCCGAGCGGGGGCTGCGCCCCGGCGACCGCGCCGACCTGCACGCGCGCGCCGACGACGGGCGGGAGCGCGTCGCCCGCGGCTTCCGGGTGGTGGCGTACGACGTCCCCCGCGGGAGCGCGGCGGCCTACTTCCCCGAGGCCAACGTGCTGGTGCCGGTGGGGATGACGGCGAGGGGGAGCAACACCCCGTCCTCCAAGATGGTCCCGGTGACGGTGGTCCCCTCCGCGGCGCCCGCCGCCCCCGGGCCCGAGGCCGACGCCGCCCTGGCCTTCGCCGGGGACTGACGTGCGCCGGGGGAGCACCTCCCGCCGCCGGGTGGAGGAGGTGGTCCTCCGCGGCGGCGGGCTCGCGCGCCGCGCCCGCAGGGACGCCCTCGCCACCGAGGAGCCGCTGGAGCTCCGCGTGGCGCCCGCCGGGGCGCCGCCCCAGCGCGTCGCCGTCACCATGCGCACCCCGGGATCGGACTTCGAGCTGGCCGCGGGGTTCCTGTTCACCGAGGGGGTGCTGCGCGACGGGAGCGACGTGGCCGCCATCCGCTACTGCGTGGACGCGGAGGCGGACGGCGCCCAGCAGTACAACGTGGTGAGCGTCCACCTCGCCCCCGGCGCCCCGTTCGACCCCGACTCCCTCCGCCGGAACTTCTACACCACCTCCAGCTGCGGCGTCTGCGGCAAAGCCTCCATCGAGGCGGTGCGCGGCGGCGGCTGCCCGGTGGCCGGGCCCGGCCCGGCCGTCTCCGCGGCCACGCTCCTGGCGCTCCCCGCGCGCCTGCGAGAGGCGCAGGCGGTGTTCGAGCGCACGGGCGGGCTGCACGCCGCGGCGCTCTTCACCCCCGGGGGGGAGCTGCTGCGGGCGCGGGAGGACGTGGGGCGGCACAACGCCGTGGACAAGCTGGTGGGGGCGGCGCTCCTGGCGGGGGAACTTCCCCTCTCCGACCGGGTGCTACTGGTCAGCGGGCGCCTGAGCTTCGAGCTGGGGCAGAAGGCGGCGCGCGCGGGGGTGGCGGTGCTCGCGGGAGTGTCGGCGCCGTCCAGCCTGGCCGTGGAGCTGGCCGAGGAGGCCGGGACCACGCTGGTGGGCTTCCTGCGCGAGGGCCGCTTCAACGTGTACGCCGGGGGGGAGCGCATCCTGCTCCCCCCCGAATCGACCGACGCCGGGGGGAGAGAATGACGGCTCTGCGAGGGTGGATCGGGGTGGGGGCGGCGGCGCTGGCCGCG
>DATABU010000447.1:0-11845 GCA_036259415.1 Longimicrobiaceae bacterium | reverse complement strand
TGCCCTACGGAGCCGCAGCCCGACCCGAGCGCCAGCGAGGGGCACGCCCGACCCCACCGTTCCAGCAGCTCAGCCCTGCCCCTGCGCCCGCTCCCACAGCGCCCGCCGCGCCTCCCAGAGAAAGGGAAAGAACAGCTCCCGGTGCATCGCCGCCATGTCCAGGTAGCGCACCCCGGTGGTGTGCCCGGTGCCCGCGTTGTCCGGCCCGATGGTCCGCTCGGCGGTGCGGGCGTGGATGAAGCGCCAGACCTTGACCTCCTCGTCGAAGTCCATCAGCGCCTCGGAGAGCAGCACCAGGTCGGCGTGCGGGTTGTCCGCGGGCGCCACCCGGTAGACGTCCGCCGGCTCCACCCCCCGCCGCGCGAACAGCTCCCGACAGGCGGACGCCACCGAGGGCCCGTCCCACAGCTCGGCCAGCCGGCCGGTCCACAGGTACGCCTGCGTCCCGCTCCCCGCGCTCTCGGACAGCTCGCTCTCCAGGTGCCTGCGGAAGTGCTCCTCGCGGGCCCCGGCCAGGATCTCCACCTCGTGCCACTGCCAGCTCTCGGTGCCGCTGGCCGGCGACAGGTGCGCGCGGAAGGCGTAGAAGTCGGAGGGGGTCATGGTCTCCAGCACCCGCATCATGGGCGAGAGCAGCCGGGCGACGGCGGTGCAGCGCTGGGCGAGCCAGGTGGCCAGCCCCACGTCGTCCCGCCCCAGCGCGTCGATGATGCGCCGCAGGTCGAAGCGGAGCTGGGTGAACCAGATCTCGAATCCCTGGTGCGTCACCACGAACAGGTGCTCGTCCGGGTGCCGCAGCTGCTCCTCCTCCGGCTGGAGGCGGAGCAGCTCGTCCAGCCGCAGGTAGCTGCAGTAGTGCACCTGCTCCGGGTCGCGGACCGCGTGCCCGCAGGGGAGGACGTGCACGGCTCAGCCCGCGCCGCCGCCCGGGGCGCCGCCCCCGGGGATCCCCGGCTCGGTCATCTCCCGGACGTTCAGCACCTCGTCCAGCTGCGCGTCGGAGAGGAGCCCGCGGCGCTTCACCACCTCGCGCACCGATTCCCCGTTCTTCGCCGCCTCCTTGGCGACGGAGGCCGCCTGGTCGTAGCCGACGTAGGCGTTCAGCGCGGTGGCGATGGAGGGGTTCTTCTCCAGCAGCTCGCGGCAGCGCTCGCGGTTCGCGCCGATTCCCTCGACGGCCTTCGCCCGGAAGGCGTCGCAGGCGTTCGCCAGGACGTCCACCGACTGGAGGAAGGCGTTCGCCATCACCGGCATCATCACGTTCAGCTCGAAGTTGCCGTGCTGCCCGCCCACGGTGACGGTGACGTGGTTCCCCATGACCTGCGCGCACACCATCATCAGCGCCTCGCTCATCACCGGGTTCACCTTCCCGGGCATGATGGAGGAGCCCGGCTGCACCGCGGGCAGGGTGATCTCGGCCAGGCCGGAGGTGGGGCCGCTCGCCAGCCAGCGCACGTCGTTGGCGACCTTGAGCAGCGAGACCGCCAGGGTGTTGAGCGCCCCCGAGGCGCTGACGAAGGCGTCCTTGGCCCCCTGCGCCTCGAAGTGGTCCTCGGCCTCGCGGAACTCCAGCCCGGTGTCGCGGCTGATGTGCTCGATGGCCCTGCGCGCGTAGTCGGGGTGCGCGTTGGTCCCCGTCCCCACCGCGGTGCCGCCCAGCGCCAGCTCGGCCAGCTCCTCGGAGGCGCGGAGCAGCCGGCGGATGCCGTGGTCCACCTGCGAGGCGTACCCTGCGAACTCCTGCCCCAGCCGCACGGGGGTGGCGTCCATCAGGTGGGTGCGCCCGCTCTTGACCACGTCGTCGAACTCGCCGGCCTTGGCGCGCAGGGCGTCGCGGAGCCGCTCCAGCGCGGGCACCAGGTCCTGGTGGATGGCGACGCGCGCGGAGACGTGCATGGCCGTGGGGATCACGTCGTTGGAGCTCTGCCCCATGTTGACGTGGTCGTTGGGGTGCACCTTCCCCGTCCCCAGCAGCGCCGTGGCGCGGGTGGCGATCACCTCGTTGGCGTTCATGTTGCTGGAGGTGCCGCTCCCCGTCTGGAAGACGTCCAGCACGAACTGCGCGTCCAGCGCGCCCCCGATCACCTCGTCGGCGGCGCGGGCGACGGCGTCCGCCACCGGCGGCTCCAGCCACCCCATCTCCTGGTTGGCCCGGGCGCACGCCTTCTTGATGGTGCCCAGCGCGTGGATGAAGCGGCGCGGGAAGCGGATCCCGCTGATGGGGAAGTTCTCGACCGCGCGCTGGGTCTGCGCGCCGTAGAGCGCGTCGGCGGGGACCTGCATCTCCCCCAGGGAGTCGCGCTCGGTGCGGAAACCGGAAGTCTGGTCCGACATGGTGCCTCGGGTCGTGGAATGATCGGGAGCGGCGCCGGAGGATCCCCGGCGCGGTGCCAAGATGGCGCCGCGGGGGACGGAGCGCAAACGCGCGCAGGGCCTCAGCCGATCCGGTCCGCCCGATCCGCGGAGGCTTCCTCCAGCAGCTCCTCCTGGTCAACCTCCAGCACCTCCAGCGCCTCCGCCGCGGCCTCCTGCCCCGCCCCGTACAGGAAGACGGGGACGCCCGCCAGCCGGAGCGACTCGGCCACGTCGATGCGGTCCTCGAAGGCGCACACCAGCTCGTACTCCTCGCGGAGCGCGGCGACGGCGTCGGCCTTGAAGTAGCCCGCGGGGCGGCGCTCCCCCGCGGGGCGCATCACCAGCCGGTCGTATTCGTCCAGCCCGTTGGCGCGCAGCCACTTCTCGGTCTTCTCCCGGGTGTAGTCCGGGCGGCCGGTGAGGAAGACGATGCGGGAGCCGTGCGCCCGCAGCGCCTGGAGCAGCTCCATGGACGCGGCGATGGGCGGGTCCTGGTCGATGGCGTCGAAGTACGACTCCCAGTCGCGGGCGCGCCCCTGCTCCACCTCCACGAAGTGCGCGCGCGCCCGGTCGTCGGAGAGGGTGCCGTCCAGGTCCCAGATGACGGCCTTGGGCTTGTGGGGCGTGTGGTCGGACATGCGGCGATGCGGATGTGGATTGAGAAGGACGCGCGCTCAGCGCTTCGGCGGCCTGGAGGGGCGGACCTCCACGCGCGAGGGGAGGGTGCGCGAGGGGAAGGCCAGCAGGTCCATCACGATCTGCGCGATGTCCTCGGGCTGGATCTTCCAGGCGTCCTCCTCGCCCGGGGTGTGGTCGTTGAAGTAGGTGGCCACGCTCCCGGGCATGATGTAGTTGACGCGGATGTCGTCCTGGCGCACGTCCAGCATCAGCGCCTCGGAGAACCCCACCAGCCCGAACTTGGAGGCGTTGTAGGCCGCGCCGCCCGCGAAGGGGTTCTTCCCGGCCAGCGAGGCGATGTTGATGATCCACCCCCCGCCCCGCTCGCGCATGCGCGGGATGGCCTCGTGGCAGCAGTAGAAGACGCCGGTCAGGTTGGTGTCGATGATCTGCTCCCACTTCTCCGGCTCCATCCGGTCCACCGGGGCGAAGCCGCCCACCCCCGCGTTGTTCACCAGAACGTCCACCCCGCCGAAGCGCCCGACCGCCTCGCCGATCATCCGGCGCACGTCGTCCAGCTCCCGAACGTCGCAGGCGACGCCCACCACCTCGCCCTCGGACACCTCGTTCAGCCGGCGCGCGGCGTCCCGCACCTCGTCCTCCCTGCGCGCGGAGATCACCACGTTCGCCCCGGCGCCGGCCAGCGCCTCGGCGATCGCGTAGCCGATCCCCTTGCTCCCTCCCGTCACCACCGCGCACTTCCCCCGGACCTGGTCCGCCATGCCGCCTCCGCCCGTTGAAGGATCACCCCTCGTGAAGAGCCCGGGGATCGCTGCACCGCCCGTGCCACCCGCGCTCCACCTACTCCGGCGCCCCCGGCCCCGCACTTTCCCGGACCCACGCCCGTCCCTCCTCCGCCTCCTCGGGGGTGACGGGGAGGTACACCGGCTCGAAGGCCATCCAGAGCGTGCGGGAGAAGGGGAGGAAGGCGATGGGGGCGAGCACCATCAGCGCGGGGGCGCCGAACTGCAGGAAGGTCCAGGGGACGTCCGGCCACGTGCCGAGGACGACCGCCGCCAGGCCGACGGCGAGCAGCCCCTCGGAGAAGGCGATGTTGAACACCATCGCGCCCAGCATGAAGTCGTCCGCGCCGCGGGCCGTGCGGATGCCGCAGACGGGGCAGCGCTCCCGCATCCGGAACCACGACTCCAGCACGCGTCCCCGCCCGCAGTGCGGACAGCGCAGCCGCAGCGCGCGCGCCGCCCGCGCCCCGATCCCGGCGCGCCCCACGCCGCCGCCCGCGCTCGCCCCCTCCGTCTCCCGCATCGGAACTCGCCCCTGGTGGCTCGCCGCCCCGCCCCCGTCGGAAGATCGCGCGCCGGGCGGACCGCCTGCAAGCCGGCACGCAAGATGCTCCCCGCTTGCCAGACGGACCGGGCGCGGGTAATATCCCGTCCGGCGAGAACGGAATTCCTCGGAGACTGCGATGCGACTCTTCCTGATCGGGGCGGTCCTCATCACCTTCCCGGCGATCGTGGCGGCCGTCTACGCGCTCGCGACGCTGACGGCCCGGGACTACAACGGGTACATCCTGCTGGCGGCAATCGCGGTGCTGATGATGAACTCGCTCCCCTTCGTCGCCGCGGCCTTCCTCCTGCGGAAGAACAAGGACGCCTCGGACCTCGGCCACTGAGCCGCGGCCCGGGAAAGGAGCGCGAGGGCGCCCGGCGAGCTCCGCCTGGCGCCCTCTTCGCTTCCCGCGCCGTCAGGGGCGGACGACGCGCACCTCGCGCGGGGTGAGCAGGAGGAGCGCCCCGTCCGCGGCCCAGGCGGCGTCCACCACCCCTCCCTCCCCCGCGACCACCTGGCCGGTGGCGGCGTCCAGCACCCGCAGCGTCCCGCCCCCCGCCGCCGACACCAGCGCCAGCCGCGTCCCGGCGGGGGAGACCGCCAGGCGCACGGAGTCGTCCAGGTCCAGCGCGCGGAGCGTGCTCTCCCACAGCTCCTCCAGCCCCGCCGGACCCGGGCGGAGCGCCGCCAGCGCGGCTCGGCGCCCCTCGCCCCGAAGGGCGTAGAGCGTCCCGTCCGGACCCGCCTCCAGCCGGCGCACCTCGCCCCCGGCCTCGCTGCGCGCCAGGACCCGCCCCGTCTGCGCGTCGCGCGTGAGGACCTCGGGGTCTTCCCCGCCCAGCGCCTGGTAGACCCGGTCGCCCAGCGGCGAGACCGCCAGCGCCGTCCCCGGCGGGCCCCGCTCGGGCCAGCCCAGCACGGGCTCCAGCGTCCCCGGCGCCGCCCGCAGCACGCCCCCGCCGCGGGTGGCCAGGTAGCCGCCGCCGCCCGGGTCCGGCGCGAAGCCGTCCTCCCCCACCCCGCCGCGCCGCGCCCGCACCCGGCCGCCGTCCGGGGCCACCGCCAGCAGACGCGTCCCGGCCAGCAGGTACACCGCGGCGGTGTCGCTCCCCACGAAGCGCGCGGGGCCGGGCGCCTCCAGGTCGAGCGCGGCCGCGGGCCCGCCGGCGGTGTCCAGGACCGCCAGCCGCCCCCCCGCCGCCAGCCAGAGCCGCCCCGCGGGCCCCGCCGCGATCGAGGCGGTGGAATCCACCGGGGCCGGAAGCGGCACGCTCCGCCCGGCCGCCACCTCGGGGTGCTCCGGGCGGCGGCACGCCCCCGCCAGCAGCGGCGCGGAGAGGAGCAGCGGGAGGAGGCGCCGCGTGCGCCCTCCCGGTCTTGCGGCTCGCTTCATCGACCCTTACCTGAGACGGAAACCCGTGGCGCCCGCCGCGCCGAACGCAACGGGGGTGCCAGAGGCGGCCCCCTGGACGACCCCTTCCCCGCACCAGATGCGCGCCCGCCCGCTCCCGACGCTCGCCCTCGCCCTGCTGCTCGCGTACCCGCTGGCGGCGCAGGAGCCCCCCGCACGGCCGCGCGCACGCGAGCTGGGCGTCGCCCCCGGCGTGCTCCCGCCGGGCGCGCTGAACGCCATCACCGACGTGCCGGGGGTGCGGGTGGGACAGGTCACCCTGCGCGAGGGCGACTCGGTACGCACCGGGGTCACCGCGGTCCTTCCGCACGCTGGCAGCCTCTTCGCCGACAAGGTGCCGGCGGCGGTGCACGTGGGGAACGGCTTCGGCAAGCTGATGGGTACCACCCAGGTCCGCGAGCTGGGCGAGCTGGAGACCCCGGTCGTCCTCACCTGCACCCTCTGTGTCCCCCGCGCCGCCGACGCGGTGCTGGACCACGTGCTGGAGCGGAACCCCGAGGCGCGCAGCGTCAACGCGGTGGTGGGGGAGACCAACGACGGCTTCCTGAACGACATCCGCGCCCGCCCGGTGCGCGCCGAGCACGTGCTGCGCGCCATCCGCGAGGCGCGCGGCGGGCCGGTGGAGGAGGGGGCGGTGGGCGCGGGGACCGGGACGGTGGCCTTCGGGTGGAAGGGGGGGATCGGCACCTCGTCGCGCGTCCTCCCCCGCTCGCTGGGCGGCTACACGGTGGGCGTGCTGGTGCAGAGCAACTACGGGGGGATCCTCCAGGTGCTGGGCGCGCCCGTGGGGCGGGAGCTGGGCCGGTACTTCCTCCAGAGGGAGCTGGACCGGGGCGACGCCGACGGCTCCATCATGGTCGTGGTGGCGACCGACGCGCCGCTGGACCCGCGCAGCCTGGAGCGCCTGGCCGCGCGGGCCATGCTGGCGGTGGGGCGCACCGGCTCGCCCATGACCAACGGCTCCGGCGACTACGCCATCGCCTTCTCCGTGGCGGAGGGGGTCCGACGCACCCCGGAGCGCCGCGCGGCGCCGCACACGGTGGAGACGCTCCCCAACGACCTGCTCTCCCCGCTCTTCCAGGCCGCGGTGGAGGCCACCGAGGAGGCGATCTACAACTCGCTCTTCCGCGCGACCACCACCACGGGGCACCGGGGGACGGTGGAGGCGCTCCCGCTGGACCGGGTGCGCGAGGTGCTGGCCCGCTACGGCGCGTCGGGACAGGACCGGCGTCTCCCGCCCGGGCGCCCGAAGCGGTAGATTGTGCCGCGCACCGCCCCCGTCCGAACCACTCCGCTCCCATGACGCGCTACGACCCCGTCGCGCTGGTCCGCGACGCACTGGACGACTCAGCCCGCGTGAAGCGGGCGCTCAAGGAGATGGCGCCCGACGTGGTGCGCATCGCGGGGCGGCTGGCGGACGCCTTCCGCGCCGGGAACCGCCTGTACGCCTGCGGCAACGGCGGCTCCGCGTGCGACGCCATGCACCTGGTGGAGGAGCTGGTGGCGCGCTACAAGCGCGAGCGCCCCGGCCTCCCCGCGCACCACCTGCTGGACGCGCCGACGCTCACCTGCTGGAGCAACGACTACGACTGGGCCACCGCCTTCCGCCGCCAGGTGGAGGCCATGGTGCGCGAGGGGGACGTGCTGGTGGCGATCAGCACCAGCGGCAACTCCGCCAACGTCCTGGCCGCGGTGGAGGCCGCCAACGAGCGCGGCGCCCTCACCCTGGGGCTCACCGGGCGCGACGGGGGGCGGATGAGCGCCCTGTGCGCGGAGACGCTGGTGGTCCCCTCCCAGGCCACGGAGCGCATCCAGGAGGGGCACATCACCGTGATCCACCTGCTCTGCGAGCTGCTGGAGCGGGACCTCTTCTTCCCCGACGGCGGCGACGCGGCGTGACCGCGCGCCCGGCCCAACCGACCGCACCGCCATGACCCTGCGCCTGCCCGCGTCCCTGCTCCTGGCCGCCGCCCTGCTGGCCGCCTGCGAGCGCGCCCCCGCGGAGGACCCCGCGCGCCGCGAGGCCCGCGTCGCCGCCTCGCGCAACGCCTGCGTGGCCGAGGAGCTGGCCATCCGCGCGCGGGAGAACCTGGCCTCGCTGGACACCATGGCGGCCATGAGCGGCGGCCTCCAGGGCCCCATGCGCGCGCCGCTCGAGTACGCCACGGTGGCGTGGAACTTCGCCGAGCTGCGCCACTCCGCGCTGGCCCACATGGACTCGGCGGTGTCCGCCCCCACCCCCGGCGACTCCACTCGCTACGCGCAGCGCGCGGCGCAGTACGTGGTGCGCCCCGCCGAACCGGGAACGGTGGACGCCAACGCCGCCGCGGAGTGGCAGCGCAACTTCGCCGCGGCGCGCTCCAACCCCGCGCACTACTGCAACCGGGAGCCGCTGGGGCCGCAGGGCGGCGCCGGGTCCGACCGGTAGCGCCGCACTTGCGGCCGACGCAGCCACCCCGCACCCCCGCCGGAGCACGACATGCCCACCCTGCACCTCCTCGGCACCGGCGCCGCGCTGAGCGACCCGGGCCGCACCACCACCATGCTCGCCTTCGAGGCCCCCGACGCCGTGGTCGTGGTGGACTGCGGCGGCGACGTGGTGCAGCGCCTCCTGGCCGCGGGCGTCGAGCTGGACCGGGTCGAGGCGCTGGTCGTCACCCACGAGCACCCGGACCACGTCTCCGGCTTCCCGCTGTTCATGGAGAAGCTCTGGCTCTCCGGGCGCCGCCGCCCCATCCCGGTCCACGGCCCGGCCGCGGCGCTCTCGCAGGCGCGCCGCGTCTGGGAGGCGTTCTCCACCGGCGGCTGGGAGGGGGTCCCGGAGATCCTCTGGCGCGAGGTGCCGCTGGAGGAGGGCGCCCCCCTGCTGGAGAGCGGCGCCTGGCGCATGACGGCCTCGCCGGGGACGCACAGCGTCCCCGTGATCGGGGTGCGGGTGGAGGACCGGCGGGGCGGCGGCGTAGCCGCCTACTCGTGCGACACCGAGGAGTCGGACGCCATCGCGCGGCTGGCGCGCGGCGCGGACCTGCTGGTCCACGAGGCCACCGGCGGCTTCGGGGGGCACACCACCGTGGAGGGGGCGGCCCGGGTGGCCGCGAAGGCGGGGGCGGGGCGGCTGGTGCTGGTGCACCTCCCCCCGGAGGTGGACGACGCCGAGCTGGCCCGCGCCCGCGAGACCTTTCCGGGGGTCGAGCTGGGCGTGGACGGCGGGAGGCACGAGTTCTGATGCGCCCCCCTCACGCCGCGCCCCGGCTCCTCCTGGCGCTCGCCCTGGCGCAGCTCGCCGCCTGCGCCCCGTCCGCGACCCGGTCCGCGTCCCGCGAGGGGTGCCCGCCGGTGGCCCGGGGGACACTGGTGGACGTGCGCTCGCTGGACCGCTCCATCCGCGTGGAGGTCCTCTACGCCACCCCCGAGAACTTCACCGGCGCGCCGCTCCCCGGCTACGAGCGGCCGCGCGCCCTGCTGCGCCCGGAGGCGGCGAGCGCGCTGGCGCGGGTGCAGCGGCGGCTGGAGCGCGACGGGCTGGGGCTCAAGGTCTGGGACGCCTACCGCCCGGTGCGCGCGACCCGCGCCATGGTGGAGTGGGCGGAGCGCACGGGGAACCGCTGGGTGATCGAGCAGGGCTACGTCGCCGAGCGCAGCGGGCACAACCGCGGCGGCACGGTGGACCTGACGCTGGTCGACCATCGGTCGGGACGCGAGCTGGAGATGGGGACCGGGTACGACTACTTCTCCCCCGCCGCGCACACCGCCAACGCGGGCGGCGAGGTGCAGGAGAACCGGGAGCGGCTGGTGCGGGCGATGGAGGCGGAGGGGTTCACGAACTACCCCAAGGAGTGGTGGCACTTCTCCTACGCCGGCGAGTGGGAGCCGCTGGACGTGCCCATCCGCTGCTTCTGAGCCGTACGGCCGGGGCCCGACCTCAGGCGGGCGGGGCTCCCGGCTCGCGGAACCAGGAGACGACGGTGTAGCGCTCGCCGTGGGTGACGGGCGTGACCTCGTGCGTGGTCTCCGCGCGGAAGGCGACGAGCGTGCCCGGCGCCGGCGCGACCGGCACCCGCAGGTCAGGCTCGGCGCGGGACCCGTGGAACACGAGCGCTCCCCCGCCGTAGGTCCCCGGCGCCGGCGCGTCGGAGGGTGTGCTGAGGAAGACCACGACCGAGATCCTGCGGAACCGGGACTGGTCGTGGATCAGCGGCGTGTTCCCGTCCTGGTGGGGGACGAAGAAGTCGCCCTCCTCGTAGCGCAGGAACTGCGGCTCCTCGCACCCTCCCAGCTCCACCCCGAAGTGCGCCTCGATCTGCGCCCTGCGCTCCATGAGGCGCTCGCTCACGCGCTCGCGCGTCCGCGGCGGGACCGCGACGCGCGTCGTCTTCCGCACGCGCGCCTGCACCGCCCCCTCCGGCTTCTCGCTCAGCACCGTCGCGGGGGCTCCGCCGGCCAGGCGCAGCTCCTCCGTGACCTCGCGGAGCGTGGCGGGGTCGAGGAAGCCGCCGATCTGGAGCAGGTCGATCATCGTCGTGCAGGCGCGGGTGGGGAGGTGGAGGTGCATCCGCCGCGGGCGCGCCCGGCGCCCACAACTTCGGGCGCGCGAGCCGAGGCCGCGACGGTCGGAAGGGTGCACCGGCACGCCCGGCAGGGCGACGCCGGCGCCCGGGGTGCTGCGGGGCCTCACCGGAGCGGCTCGCCGCCCCCGCCGGTGGAGGCGGGCCCCCCGCCCGGATCGCGAACCTCGCCGACGTGCCCGCCCACGACCCGCCACGGGCGCCCGCCCTCCCGCGCCCAGACGCGCGTGTAGCGGAAGGTGCCCCGGTGCAGCGTCCCGGCGACCTCCACGGCGAGCCGCGCCCGGAGCGCCGAGACCACGACGCCGTCCGTGACGCGACGCACGCGCAGCTCCTCGGGCTCGTGCTCGCGGAAGCGGACGACGCCCGACCCGTGCGCCTCCAGGTCCTGCGCCTTGGTCGCCAGCTCACCGTCGGGCCCGGTGAAGAGGAGGTCCTCGGCGATCAGGCGGTCCAGGGCCACGGTGTCCGCCGCCAGCTGCGCGGCCCGGATCTCCACCTCGCGGGCTACGATCTCGGCGGTCTCGCCGTCGGCTCCGCCGACCAGCACGGCGCGCATCGCGGCGACGTCGGGGTTGCTCATGAGAATGTCGGGCGGAGGTTCGGTCCTTGCCAGCCGCCGGTCGCCCGGTCTGACGATGTCGGCCTCGACGAGGCGGGCGAGCTTTCGAAGGGACATCTGCCACCCGAGCTCGTTGTCGGCGGGTGCGATGCCCTGCGGAACGCCGGCGTGCTCCGCGAGCACCTCGGTACCACCCTCCACCTCCCGCAGGGTGAACTGGACCGTCATCTCTCCCTGCATCGACGCGTCGTCGGTCTCGAACTCGAGGACCTCGACCACCTGCTCGTCCGGCACCAGCGTCACGAAGCGCCCGTGGTAGGTGTCGGTATGCGCCGTCGTCTTGCCGGTCTCCGTGGGAGCGTCGTAGGTGAGGGAGATCCGGAACGCGCCGCCTTCACGTGGATCGAACGCGTGCACGTGGCTGCTCATGCCGTCGGGTACCATCCAGGTCGCCACCGCTTCCGGGTCGAGCAGGGCGCGATACACCGCGGCGCGCGGGGCATTCACGTGCTGGAGGAGACGTGTCACGAAGGCCATCGGCCGATGTGCGGCAGGAGTGGTCGTGGCCGAACTGAAAGCTCTCAGCTGCGTGGGGCGGCGCTGCAGCCGAAAGCATGCGCCCCCGCTGGACGCCACGTCGGCTGAAGCGCCGTGTCAGGCCGTGGCGGGGGCGTGGACGGCTTCCGCGGCTGGAGAACCGACGCGCCGGCGAACTTCGGCGATGCTCTGAACCGGACGCACCTCGACGCAGCCGATCCGGGTCCAGGGGAAGTCTGCGGCGATTCGAACCGCCTCCTCCATGTCCTGGGCTTCGATCAGGTTGAAGCCGCCAAGCACTTCCTTGGCCTCCGCATACGGGCCGTCCAGCACCGTCACCCGCTCGCGACGGACCCGTACCGCCCTGGCGGCGCCTGCATCCGCGAGCATCTGCGAGTCCAGCAGCGTTCCGTCCCGCCGCAGCTCGTCGGCGTGCTGAAGGCAGGC